>JBDKRC010000116.1:0-27813 GCA_039683575.1 Armatimonadia bacterium
CAGTGATCGGCGCGGGCGATTTCGTCGAACAGATCGGGGGAGAGGGGAGACTGCGCACTGACAAGCCGAACTCGGCAGGGCGTGCGTTCTCTCACTGGAACTGGAAGGGCCACCGCGTCTCGTGGGAGGTCAAGATCCCGCAGCCTGGCCGCTATCACCTCGTCTTCCGCTACGGCAACTCCTTCGGCGCCATCGCGGAGCGCAGCCTTCTGGTGGACAACAAGCCCCTGCCGGGCGCCGAGCTTGTCAGCTTCCCTCCCGTAGGCACCGTGCTCGACGAGTGGGCCACCATGCCCGTCCGTCTCGCAGACGGCTCGCTGGCTGTCTGGGAGCTAGCCGCCGGAACGCACCGCATCACCATGGAAAACACCAACGACCACTGGCTGAATCTCGACCAACTAGCCTTCGTGCCGGCAGTCGCAAGCTAAGCGGATAGGAGACGTGATCATGGGTTTCGCGAAATGGACGCTGCTGCTGGTTGTGAGCCTCTCTGCCGCTGCCTTTGCCGCTCCCGCCGATCTGCCGGGCTATCTCCCTGTCTTCGAGAAGCCCGCCGCCTGGAACGCCGGCTCGAACTACGCCTACCACCAAAAGCCCGGTGTCAACCTCAAGGCCGAAGCCGGTCCCGCCAGTCCGTCCGAGCATCCCTCCCTGAAGGTCACCTTCGTCGGCCCCGGCCTGGCCCCCAAGCCCTACGAGCGGGACATCTACCTCTCGCTCCCCACGCGGATCGAGCGCCGGCCCAAGACCATCACCATGTCAGTCTGGGGCGACGCCATGCAGGAGACCCTTGAATTTCACCTCCGGGATGCGAAGGGCGAGACCATCGTCTGGCGCACCACGGTAGACTGGAAGGGGTGGAAGCAGCTTGAGTTTGACGGCGCCAAGCCCGGCGGCTCCTGGGGCGGCGATGCCGATAACCAGAAGGGTCTCGTTGACCTCCCCATCGTCCGTCTCGCGATTGACATCATGGAAGGCAAAGGCGCTACTCCCGGCCCCCGCGAGTTGGCCTTCGCCGATCTCTGCCTCACGGAAGAAACCGCTGCCCCCGGCGAAGACCCGCGGCCGGCGCTGGGTGTCGGGCCGACCTCCACGCCGCCGACTGTGGACGGCAGTCTCGACGATCCCTGTTACGCCAAAGCGGCCCGGGTCACCGAACTTCTGCCCTCCTCCGGCAGCCCCTACCAGTCGCCCCACCCCACCGACGTCTTCGTCACCTACGACGCTGCCAACTGGTACGTCGCTTTCCACTGCCACGATGATCCGGGCCATCAACTGACCGTCCAGAAGCGCCCGCGCGATGGCGCGGTCTGGGAGGATGACTCGATTGAGCTAATGATTGCCCCTCCGGGCGACCGGCCCCCGTTCCACCACCTCATCATCAATGCTCTTGGCGATATCTACGACGAGCGCTGGACCCGCGACGCCCAGGGCGAGGGCGGGCGCTGGGACGGCGCCTGGAACGCCGCTGGCCTGAAGGCGGTCGCGCGCCCGGACGAGCAGAAGGGCGGCTACTACATCGAACTCGCCCTGCCCTTCGCCGACGTGGGTGGCGTCACTCCCGCCGCTGGCCAGCCCTGGCGCATGAACTTCTGCCGCATGCGGCGCATGGAGGGTGGCAGGAACGCCGCTTCCGAAGCCTCCTCGTGGGGCGGCTCGCAGCACTTCCAGGGCCTCGACACCCCCGGCGTAGTCTGGCCGGCAGTCGCGCCCCTGAGGCTCGAGTTTACACCCCTAACGTGGCAGGTTGGCACCAACGCCCTCGCGGCCCGCCTCATCAGCCCCGACCAGTCTGCTCGCAAGGTCCGCGTCGAAGTGCAGACATACGACCGCAACATGCGCCCGCGCGCTCAGAGCCAGGAGTTGGCCGTACCCGCTGGACAACCCGCCACGCTCTCAATCCCGGTCGAACTCACCACGGACGACGATGGCGGCCATGTCCGTGTGCAGGCCTATGACCTCCCCAGCGGCGTAATGCTCTACCGCAACCTCGTCAAGCCCATCGCTGTCAAGCACCTCTTCGAACTCGAAACCGACGCCGTGGCCTATGGCCCCGAGCAGGACTTCTGCCTCGAGCGCGTGCACCTCAACCTCCCGCCCGAGGCACTCGTCACCAGCAAGCTCACCGTCACCTGGACTCGCCGCGCAACCGGCAAGCAGGTCTACCGGCAGGTATTCGACTACTTCTACGCCGACCCGATGTGCGTTGCCGTCAGCCTCTCCTTCATGCCTCCGGGCGTCTACGACATCGACGCGGCTCTGACCGGCGCCGGCGACAAAGTACTTGAGCGCCGCCAATGGGCCATCACCCGCCTGCCCCAGCGCGAGCACAAGCTAACCCCCGTCACCAAGGTTGACCTCGGCCCCAACCGCGAGTTGCGCGTCAACGGCAAGCCCTTCTTCGGCCTCAGCGTCCACCACGTCCGCCCCGAGGAATACCCCACGCTCAAGCGCTACGGCTTCAACGCGGTGCCGGTCTGGGTGGGCCCGTCGAAGGATGCCGCGACTTCTCTCGACCGCGCCTGGCAAGCCGGCCTCTACAGCGAACTGGGCCTCTGTGACCTCGGCTACAACTGGGAAGGCTTCTATCGCGATCCGGAGGGCTCGCGCCAGCGGATGAGGGACAAAGTGCGCCTGAACCGCACTCACCCGGGCCTGTTCACCTACCATCTCGGCGACGAACTCGCGAACGACAAGCTTGACGACTTCGTGCCCCTCTACCAGGAGGTCAAGCAGCTCGACCCCAACCATCTGCAGTCCATGACCACCGGCCCCTGCTGGCTCTCCGCCGATCAGATCCGCAAGCGCGCCACGGTCTCCGACATCGTGTCACCCGACCTCTATAACGTGGGCCGCGGCCCGCTGACCGAGCACCCACGCCTGTGCGACATCTACCGCGAAGCCCTGTCCGCCGTACCCGGCAAGGCCCTCACCAAGGTCCCACAGGTCACGGGCTACTCCACGGTCGGCTATCGTCTGCCCACCCCCGAGGAACTCCGCTACATGTGCCACGCCGACATCGTCCATGGCGCGAAGGGCTTCTCCTACTACAAGTGGGGCGCGCACTCCAGCGACCCCGGCGCGGAGACCGGGATGCGGCACGACTACCGCCTCATGTCGGCGGTGCGCCAGCTCAACTGGGAAATCACCGACCTCTCCGACGCGATCCTCGCCGGACAGCCGGTCACCGTCACCCGCCGCGATGACTGTGGTAAAGACGTCGAACTGTGGTGCCGCGAAGTAGACGGCCGCAAGTACCTGTGGGCTCTCAACAACTCGAACCTGCCTGCCAAGGCCTCAGCGGCTCTGCCGGGGCTGAGTGGGGGAGAGGGAGTGGAAGTGTTCTACGAAGACCGCCAGGTGAAGACCGCTTCTGGCGGCGTTCTCTCAGAAGAACTGCCACCATATGGCGTGAAAATCTACGTCTGGCCAGGCACTGCGACCTTCGCGGAGTAGAAGGTCTGTCCCAACGGTTTGACCCCTCGCCGGCACATTGACAACCACCGGCAGGGGTGTACAATATGGCCTAGGCTCCCAGTCCCAGCGGGGGGCCTCTTCGCCATGGCTGTGCCCAATCTCGGCGCCGACGCCATGTTTCAATGGCCCGGCGCCGTTTCGTTAGGAGACTTCCGTTTGTCAGAGCTTCTCTCAGGTAATCAAGCCATCGCTCGGGGAGCTTACGAGGCCGGAGTTACCGTCGCCACCGGCTACCCGGGCACTCCCTCCACAGAAATCCTCGAGACTCTCTCCGCCCACAGCGACGATGTCTACCTTGAGTGGTCGCCCAATGAGAAAGTGGCCCTTGAGGTCGCCGCCGGGGCCTCCTATGCCGGCGCGCGCTGCATTGTCACCATGAAGCACGTCGGCCTGAATGTCGCTGCCGACCCGCTCATGACCCTCGCCTACACCGGGGTTGTCGGGGGCCTCGTGCTGTGCGTGGCCGATGATCCGGGCATGCACTCCTCGCAAAACGAGCAGGACACCCGCCAGTATGCGCGCTTCGCCAGGATCCCCGTCTTCGAGCCCTCCGACTCGCAGGAGGCCCTGGAATACATGAAGCTCGCCCTGGAGGTATCGGAGCAGCACCGCACGCCGGTTATCCTCCGCTCCACCACGCGCGTCAGCCATTCGCGCAGTCTCGTCGAGACGGGCGAGCGGGTGCCGACCGGCCGAGAGATCGCTTTCGTGAAGGACCCGCCACGGTTCGTTCCGATCCCCCTGTGGGGCCGGGCCATGCGGCGCAACGTGGAGGAGCGCCTGGGAGCACTGCGCACTGCCGCCGAGAAGTCGCTGGCCAACCGCATCGAGTGGCGCGATCGGCAGCTTGGCATCATCACCTCCAGCATCGCCTACCAGTACGTGCGCGAGGTCTTCCCGGAGGCCTCGGTACTCAAACTCGGGTGGGCCTATCCCTTCCCGGACGAACTGATCCGGGAGTTCGCTGAGGGCGTCGCCGAAGTGCTGGTGGTGGAGGAACTCGACGATTTCCTCGAAGAGCACGTCAAGGCGCTCGGTATCGCTTGTCGCGGCAAGGGCGTTGTGCCCCGCTGTGGTGAGTTGTCGGTCGAAGCGCTTCAGGCTGTCCGCGATTCGGGCACGGGCGAGTGTCTTCCGCCCCCGGCAGCCCCTGCGGACCTGCCGTCTCGCCCTCCGGTGCTCTGTCCGGGATGTCCGCATCGCGGACTGTTCGCTGCGCTGGGCAAGTTCGACGTTGTCGTCACTGGCGATATCGGCTGCTATAGCCTCGGCGTTTTCCCACCCTTGTCCCGCACTGATGCCATTCTGTGCATGGGCGGCGGCATCTCCATGGCCCACGGCCTCGACAAAGCGGGCGAGCCCCGCAAAGTGGTCGGGATCGTCGGCGATTCCACCTTCTTCCACTCCGGCATAACCGGACTGCTCGACATTGTCTACAACAAGGGCGTGTCCACAATCGTGGTCGTTGACAACCGGATCACGGCGATGACCGGCCATCAGGATAACCCCGGCACCGGACGGACGCTGATGGGCGAAGCGACCACGGCGGTCAGCATCCCTGACATCGGGCGCGCCTGCGGCGTCCGCGACATCCACGAGGTTGATCCCTATGACCTGAAGGCGACCATCGAGGCGGTACGCGCCGCACTGGAGACCGACGAGCCGTCGTTGATCGTGTCCTGCGCCCCCTGTGTGCTCCATGAACGCACGCGTCTGACGGCCAAGCGATGCATCGACGCGGAGGCGTGCCGGAAGTGCGGCATGTGCTTGAAGCTGGGCTGCCCCGCCATCGAGAAGAGCGGCGATGAGATACGCATCAACTCGCTGCTGTGCAACGGCTGTGGGCTCTGCGCCCAGGCCTGCCGGTTCGACGCGATAGGCGCGGCCGAGGGGTAGGGGCATCTGCGGGGGCAGGCGCATAGCCTCGCCGTGATGACGATCCTGCCCAAGCGCAGGATCATAGGAGACGAAGTGACTATGAGTGAGACTACGAGTGTGGTGCTCGTTGGGGTGGGGGGACAGGGCATTCTGCTGGCCTCGGAAGTAACCGCGCGGGCGGCGATGCTGGCCGGATACCAGGTGAAGACTAACGAAGTGCATGGCATGGCACAGCGCGGCGGCTCCGTCGTCGCCCAGGTGCGCTACGGCGCCGAGGTGTTCAGCCCTCTGGTGGCCTCAGGGACGGCTGCCGTGCTCGGGTCACTGGAGCGCATCGAGGCGCTGCGGTTCGCCCACTACCTCAAGCCCGGTGGGCTGGCCGTCGTGTCCAGTCAGATGATCGTGCCGGTAACAGTATCCACCGGTCAAGCGCAGTACCCCGCGGACGCCCAGGAGCGGCTAAGCCAGGCTTTCCCCCGGCTGACGTACCTGGATGCGGCGGAGATGGCCCTGGACCTCGGCAACATCCGTGCGGCCAACATCGTCGTCGTGGGCGCTCTGTCGCAGGGCCTCGACCTGCCGCCAGAGGCCTGGCACGAGGCTCTGACGGCCTGCGTACCGGCACGGCACCTTGACGTCAACCTGCGTGCCTTCGAGGCCGGGAGGCGATCAGCATGAGTTACGGTTTCCACAACGCTGCGATGGAGACCGCTTCGCGAGACGAACTGCGCGCGCTGCAGGATCGGCGCCTGTGCGAGATCGTGCAGTACGTGTACGATAACAACGCTGAGCAGCGCCGGCGACTGGATGCCGCTGGTGTCAAGCCCGCTGACATTCGGGGCGTAGACGACCTGACCTCGCTGCCGCTGATGAGCAAAGAAGACCTGCGCAAGAGCTACCCGCTCGGGCTTTGCTGCGTTGACAGTCGTGACCTGGTTGGGATGCACATGTCGTCAGGCTCCACTGGCACGCCCGTCGTCATGCCCTACACCATCGCCGACATTCACCAGTGGGGCGAGTGCATGGCGCGCTGCTATCGCATGGCCGGGGGCGAGCCGGGCGACGTGCTGCAGATCACTCCCTCCTTCGGGCTGTTCAACGGTGGCTTCGGCTTCTTCCACGGCGCTCGTGAGATGGGGCTGTTTGTGATCCCGACCGGGGCCGGCAACACCGCCCGGCAGATACGACTCGCCCGCGACTTCAAGACACGCATCCTCACCGGCGTCGTCTCCTATGGCATCCGCATCATGGAAGTGCTTGAGGAGCAGGGCGCCGGCCTGCCCGACCTGCAAATCGGCATCTTCGGGTCAGAGACCTTCTCCGAGTCAATGAAGCAGAAGCTCGCTGAGGGCCTTGGGGTGGAGATCTTCGACATCTATGGCATGACCGAGTCCGGCGGCGTGGGGACGCTGGGGATGGACTGCTCGGCGCACAACGGCACGCACGTGTGGGAAGACCACTATATCGTCGAGATTCTCGACCAGGACACTCACCAGCCTGTGGCCGACGGCGAGCCCGGCGAATTGGCATTCACCGCCCTGACGCGCCAGGCCCTGCCGGCCATCCGCTTCCGCACCGGCGACCTGACACGCATTGTGTCGCGTGACACCTGCGCCTGCGGCCGCACCCATGTGCGCATCGCCCCCCTCGCCGGGCGCGTTGACGACATGCTCATCATCAAGGGCGTGAACTTCTTCCCGCGGCAGGTCGAACAGGCGCTCATGGAGATACCCGGGGTGAAGTCCAACTACCAGATCATCCTCGAGGAAACCAACGGGGTGAAGGACGTCCGCATCAACGTCGAGGCCGAGCCCGGTGTGACGGGCTACACGGTCGAAAAGCACCTCAAGCACGTGCTGGGGTTCTCTCCCAAGGGCGATGTCTACGCGCCCGGCGCGCTGCCGCGGGCGGAGGGCAAAGCCAAGCGCGTGTTCTACGAGGGCGAAGACGGCACCAAGTAGAGACGAAAGTCGGTAAGGCTGTCATCCTGAGCGCGGACGTCTCCGTCCGCAGGGCCGGACGTCTCCGCAGGCAGCCCGCACAAAGGAACTTTCGGGTCTTCATCGAATCATATTCTACTGATCCGCGTAGCAACCCTGAGGAGCAGCCCGTGAGCACCCTGGCGATTCTGAGTGGCGACATGGAAGGCGCCACCTTTGACCTCACCAAGCCCGTCATTACCCTGGGTCGCCGCGCCGACAATGACGTCGCCGTGCCCCTCGACCCTCGCATCTCGCGTTTCCATGCGCAACTCTCCCATCGCGGCAATGACTGGGTTCTCGAAGACCTCGGCAGCGTCAACGGCACTTTCGTCGGGCAGCGCAAGATCCACGGTGCCACCGTCATCCGCCCCGGAGACCGCTTCCGCATGGGCCGCACCTGGTTCGGCATAGTCCCCGAGACCGTCCGCACCTCCGAGGTCGAGGCCCGTCAGAACGTCCGTCTGCTCACCTCGGCGGAGTTTCCCGCAAGTGACTATCCCCCCGCCAATAACGTCATCTACACCGTCGGCCTGGATCAGCCGCGCGCCCAGGCCGACGAGGCCCAGGCAGAGCGCTGGCTGGAGGCCATGAGTCACGTCAGCGCCTCGCTCGCCTCAACCCTCGATGTCGGCCAGCTTCTCGATATCATCATTGCGAGCATCATGACCGCCATCCCTGCCGACGCCGGCTTCGTAATGCTGGTGGACCGCCAGACCGGCGAGTTCGTGCCCAAGGCTGTACGCTATCGCAATCCGGACCTCGTCGACACCGACATCACGGTCTCCCGCCACATCCTTGAGTACGCCATCAACGAGCGCTCGGCCATCATGACCGCCGATGCCATGGCCGACGAGCGCTTCGAAGACCTCGACAGCGTGCAGAACCTCCGCCTGCGCTCTGCCATCTGCGCCCCGCTCATACATGGCGAAGAGGCTCTCGGCACCATTTTCCTGCAGTCCCAGTCCGAGACCGGGGTCTTCACCGAGCAGGACGTCGAGATGCTTCGCGGCATCGCCGCCCAGGCCGCCACCGCCATCGAGAACGCCCGGCTGTACACCGACCTGCGCCATGCGTTCGACTCACTGCAAACGGCCCAGGAGAAGCTCGTACGCTCCGAACGGCTCTCCACCGTCGGCGCACTATCGGCCAGCATCGCCCACGACATGGCCAACGTCGTCACTCCCCTCAAGCCACTCCTGCGCATGGTCACCAAGGATCACAACGTAGACAACGAAGCCCACGAGTCCCTTATCCGCCAGATGGATCGCCTCACAGCTCTACTCGAGCGCATCATGTCCTTCTCGAAGACCGACGAACTGCACCTGCAGCCCGTGCGAGTCGACGAGATCATCCAGCGCACCATCAGCCTCATCAAGAGCGAGATCTACCATCGCAACGTCGAACTGGTGATGAACTTCGAGGAAAACCTCCCCCCCGTCATGGCCGATGCCGACCAGCTCGACCGCGTCTTCCTCAACCTCTGCCTCAACGCCCTTGAAGCCATGGAGACCATGCCCGAGGACGAGCAGCGCGCCCTCACCATCACCACGGAGCGTGACGGCGAGGACATCGCGATCAGCTTCAGCGACACCGGCCCCGGCATTTCCGTCGAGATTCAGGAGAAGCTCTTCGAGCCCCTCTTCACCACCAAATCCACGGGCACCGGCCTCGGTCTGCATTCCTGCAAGCGCATCATCGAGGAAGAGCACCACGGCACAATTGAGGTCGACTCCCTTGAAGGCATAGGCGCCACCTTCACCGTCCGCCTCCCAGCCCAACCCGTCCCCGCCGCCTCAGAGCCCGCGGCGCTGTAGCCACCTGCCCTCCCAACCTCTTCGTAGGACGGGCGTCCCGCCCGTCTCTTCCCCTTGGCAGTCGTCATGATGAAGATGAAGAACATGCCCAAATCCTGAGACTCTTCAGACATACTCTTTAGCCCGAATCCCTATAACTCAACCACCTTAGCAGCCAAACGTCCGTCCCAACTCCCGGGGGGCGCGTTGAATCGCACCACTATCACCACCAATTCACCTACCTTCGCTCTGCCGCCTGATCTGCTCCTGGCGCCTTGGGCCAAGCTGTCCCCGTGCCGCCCTAACGAATACCATCCTTTGCTCTGTCACCTCCTCGACACTGCCGCGGTGATGCACGCCCTCTGGCACCACGCCCTGCCGCAGCCCAAGCGCCGCCTGCTCGCGACCCTCCTCGGCGTGAGCGACCACGACGCCTGCCGCTGGCTAACCCTTCTCGCCGCCCTGCACGACATCGGCAAGGCCGCGCCGGGCTTTCAGGCCAAGTCCCCCTTGCACCGCCGCCGTCTGCAGCGCCTTGGTCTGCAGTTCCCTCTTGCCGCCGACGCCAACCACGTCCAGACTGGCATGGCCGCGCTGAGGTCGTTGCTTTCCGCACTTGCCGTCTCCCCGGCGGTAGCAGTAGCCCTCGCCACCGCCCTCGGCGGTCACCACGGCCACACACCCGCCCGCCGCCGCTGCGGCGAACGCTCCCTCGGTGATGCTCACTGGCAGGGCCTCCGCACCGCCCTCGGCCACACCCTCGCCGCCCACGTCGGGCTCGAGAGCCGTTCGCTTCCGCCCGGGCTGACCGCCGGTAACCAGCCCCTGCTCGTGCTCATCGCCGCCCTGGCCCGCCTCGCCGACTGGCTGGCCTCCGACACGGACCACTTCCCGGTGGCTCCGTCAGTCGCTTCCATCACTGAATACGCTGATACTGCCGCAGCGCAAGCGGGGGGAATTGTTCGAGCCATGGACTGGATGCAGGTAGCCGCACAGAATGCCGACTTCGCCGACTTGTTCGGCTTTGATCCGAACCCCATGCAGCGCCTGGTGGGCCTCGCCGCAGGAAACCTGACTGCCCCCGCGCTCGTGATCCTCGAAGCCCCGACCGGCTCGGGCAAAACCGAGGCCGCCCTGCACCTCGCCCGCTCCTGGGACGCCGCAGGCCATCAGAGCGGCTACTACGTCGCCCTCCCCACTCAGGCCACCGCGACCGCCCTGCACGACCGCCTGCAGAGCTACTCTCCTCACGAGTCCGTCAACCTCATCCACGCCGCCGCCCCCGGTGCCGGCGTTACCAAGCTCCTCAGCCCCGCCGGCGTCGGCACCCTCGACCAATCCCTCCTCGCTGTTGCCAACGACCGCCAGCCCTGGGTGCGCCTGCTGGGTCTCGCCAACAAGACGGTCATAATCGACGAAGTCCACGCCTGCGATGCCTACACCACCGGCCTGCTCACTCGCCTGCTCGAGTGGCTCGCCGCCCTGAACTGCTCAGTCATCATCCTCTCCGCCACCCTCCCGGAGGCCCAGCGCGCGTCCTTGCTCAAGGCCTGGCGCAAGGCCGCGGTCCCCCTCGCTTCCGCCGCCTACCCTCGCGTCACCATCAGCACCAGTGACGGCACCCAGTGCTGTGAGCTTCCCATCGAAAACCGCCGCCAAGTGGCCCTTCGTCCCCTGGAAGACGATCCAATGGCCCTCGCCGACCATCTCCGCGACCGCCTCGCCGACGGCGGCTGCGGTGCAGTGATCTGCAATACCGTCGCCCGCGCGCAGCAGCTATATGTGCACCTGCGGGGCCTGCTTCAGCAATATGGTATTCCCGTCGAACTCTACCACGCGCGTTATCCCGCCTCCGAGCGCCGCCGCCGCGAGCACGGCGTCATCGCCGGCTTCGGCAAAGACCGGTCCTCCCGTCCCCACCGCGCCGTCCTCGTTGCCACTCAGGTCGTCGAGCAAAGCCTCGACCTCGACTTCGACCTCATGGTGAGTGAGCTCGCTCCCCTCGACCTACTCGTCCAGCGCGCCGGCCGCCTGCACCGCCACCCACAGCCACGCCCCGCTGCCCTTGCCACTCCCGAACTCGCGCTCCTGATGCCCGCCCGCGACACTTGCGGCCAACCAGTCTTCGGCACCACTGAGCACGTATACCACCCGCACCTCCTGTTGCGCACGTGGCTCCTGCTGCAGGGCCGCGCCGCTCTGAACCTCCCAGAAGACACCGCCGCCCTGGTCGAGTCCGTCTACGGCGACGCCGCTACGGGTGACCGCCATTGCAGGCCACGCCTCGCTGACACCGCCGCCTCCCTTGCGGCAGAGACTGCCCTTCAGACCCATACCGCCGCTGCCGCCGCTATTCCTGGCCCCGAGTGCGCCGCCACCCTCTGCGGCGGCCAGCAGGCCCCGGTCCGCTGGCAGGATGCTCCAACCCTTGAGGTCGTCTGCCTCGACGGCACCCTCAGTGACTGCCGCCTCGGCGACCAGCAACTCGATCTCTCCACCGAGCCTCCTGCGCCCGTCATCCACTCCCTGCGCCGGGATGCCTTCCGCGTCACCGGCCGCGTCTGCGCCGACCTCCGCCGCCTCCCGCGCCCCGATTGGTGGAACCATAGCGCCCGCCTCCACGGCCTCGTGCCGGTCTTCCTGAACGCCGACCATACCACTACAACCACAGAACACATCGTACAACTCGACCCAGACCTCGGCTTCACGATCACCGCCACAGGCTGCGACTCATGAGTATCGGTACGCAACTATTGGAGATGCCTAATCCCGCCAGCCTCACGGCCGGTATCCGGCCCACCGCGTCATACAACCTCATTGACCGCTCCTGGATTCCCTGCCTCCTCCAGGGCGGCCATGAGGAATCTCTCAGCCTTACGGAGGTCTTCCGTCGCGCCCCCGAGATCACGGAAATGCTCGATTCGTCGCCGCTAGTCACGATCTCGCTGTACCGCCTGTTGCTCGCCGTCCTCCACCGCGTCTGCGGCCCAGCCGACGAAGCAGCCTGGGCAAGCCTCTGGCGGCGCGGGCACTTTGACTGCGCCGCAATCGATGGCTACCTGAACATCTGGCGCCACCGCTTCGACCTCTTCGACGCCGATCGCCCCTTCTGCCAGTGCCCCGGCCTGCCGGAGCGCCTTGCTGCGCCTGTCACGCGTCTCGCCCCCGAACTCGCGTCTGGCAACCAGCCTACTCTCTTCGACCACCACCTGGACGCCTCCGCGCCTTCTCTCGCGCCCGCCGCCGCCGCCCGCTGCCTGCTGGCCCACCAGAGCTTCTGCCTCAGCGGCTGCTGCGGAGACGAGAGCGGGCTCACTGCCGTCCGCTCCGGCCCGCTCGCCCACGCCGCCATCTTCATGGCCACTGGCCGCAATCTCTTCGAGACCTTACTGCTCAACCTGGTCCCCTGCAATCCGCAGCAGGGCCTCCCGCTACCTGTCCTCACCCATGATGTACCACAGTGGGAGCGCGACCACCCGCCGACCCACCAAACCCGTCTGCCGGACGGCTATCTCGATTACCTGACCTGGCCTTCCCGGCGCATACTGCTCCTGCCGAATGACGACGCCACCGTCTCCCGCGTCATCGTCATGCCCGGCGCCGACTTTCCCGCCGAGGCCACTGTCCGCGATCCCATGCTCGCCTACCATGGCCTTTGCCACGGCGGGCACGGCCTCTCAGCCCTTCGTCTCGAGCCGGGTGGTTCATGGTGGCGCGATTGCCTGGCCCTCTTCGCCGCCCGTCGTGGTGCATGGCAGCGTCCCCAGACCCTCGACTGCCTCGCCTACCGTGCCGACTGTGGCCTCCTCCCACCTGCCTACTGCTACTCTCTCGCCGTCTTCGGTCTCGCCGGGGCGAAGGCCCGGGCCGATCACTGGCAACATCATCGCCAGCCCGGGTCCGTGGCCTATCTTGCTGACGATGACCTCGCCGCCGATCTCGAGACCGCCCTTGGTCTCGCCCAGGACATCCATCAGGCCCTCACTGCCTCGCTGTGGCAAGCCTCGCAGGCTCTCGCTTTCGGTCCGTCCGGCAGCACCGCGCCCCTGCGTCGCATGGCGAGCGGTCGCCCTGCCTCGGCTTACTGGCGAGCCCTTGAAATGCCGGCGCGCGCTCTTGTCCACGACCTGCCGGGAGACCTCGCGCACCGGGACAGCGTCCTGCGCAATTGGCTTCGCACCTGCGAGCGTTTCGCCTGGCAAGAGCTTGAAGGACAACTGCAGGGCCTCCGCCACGAACCCCGCGGCTTGCGGGCTGAAGTCCTCGCCCGTGACCATCTCGCCCGCGAACTCGGCCGCCTCGCCGCCCCCTGGCTGGAGGTGGCCTCTGAAGCCGTCTAGCCACGACCGCCTCTTCGCCGGGTTTCTGTGCAAGCTGGTGGAAGCCGGGCAGGCTCATGCGCTGGCAACCTTTTTGCGCGGCCTCGGGCGTCCGCCCGGCGCCGTTCCCGGCATGCTGCGCTGGCTCGGGCCGTGGACCCTCGACGCCACTCGCCGGGAGCGCGACGCCTGCTTCCTGGTCGCCTCGCTGTTTGCGCTGCACCCGTGCGACATCAGTCGGGGCAACCTCGGCACGGTCTTCGCGCAACTGCGCGCTCTACGCGGCCCCAGCGAAAGCCTCGAGCGCCGCTTCAGCGCGATACTACGGGCCTCGCACGATGATCTGCCGCTACACCTGCGCCGCGTAGTAGGGCTCGCGCGCTCCGCAGGCGTGCCCATCAACTGGGCGCAGCTTCTCAACGACGTAAAGCAATGGGACTACAGAACCCGCCACGTCCAGCTAGCCTGGGCCCGCGAGTACTGGTCCACCAGTCAGGATGCACCACCAGCTTCGTCGTAGCCGTCTGTGCTGCAGCCGTTTCCGATGGCATCTTCGTAGGACGGGCGTCTCGCCCGTCGCCGCCGTTCGCCGGGAGCGCGGGCATCCCTGCCCGCCTCCGTCGCATCGCGCCCCACCGTCTCTCTATGGGGCCCATGTACGCCCGACACTCTTGTCGGGCTCTGGCCGACGCAAGCACAACTTCATAGCACCGATCACAGACTGCCTCACTTCTACCCGGGGAGAAGATGAGCATGGTCGTAGAGCTTCACCTGCTTCAAAACTTCGCGCCATCGTGTCTCAATCGCGACGACACCAACACACCGAAAGACTGCGAGTTCGGCGGCGTACGCCGGGCACGCCTGTCCAGCCAGTGCCTCAAGCGCGCCATCCGCTGGCATCCCGAGTTCACAGCCATACCAGGCGTGAGCTACGGCCTGCGCACCAAGCGCCTCGTGGAGAAGCTCGCTGCCGAACTCACCCAGGAAGGCTGTCGTGATGACTGCCTCGACGAGGTAGTGGGCGCCGTAGTCGCCGAGGCGGTTGGGCAACTGAGCAGCGACCAGCGCACGCGCGTGCTGGCCTACCTCGGGCGTGACGAGATCACCCGCCTGCGCAACCTGATCCTCGAATCCTGGGAAAGCCTCGTCAGGGCGGCCCGCCCCGGCACAGGCGCCCGCCGCGGCAAAGCCCTCCAGGACGCCGCGAGGAAAGCCGCCTCCTCCTTCACCCCCGGCACCCGTGCCGCCGACATCGCCCTCTATGGACGGATGATCGCTGAGAACACCCACCTCAACATCGAGGCTGCCTGCCAGGTCGCCCACGCCCTGTCCACCCACCGCGTCACGATGGAAATGGACTTCTTCGCCGCCGTGGACGACCTCAAGCCGGCCGACCGCCCCGGTGCCGAGATGATCGGCGCCATCGAGTTCAATAGCGCCTGCTTCTACCGCTACTCGCTGGTCTCTGTCACGCAACTCGCGCAGAACCTCGGAGGAGACCACGAGTTGACCGCTGAGGTGCTGGGCGGCTTCCTGCGCGCCTCCATTGCCGCTATACCCTCCGGCAAGCAGAACTCGATGGCCGCGAGCAACCCCCCAAGCCTCGTACTGGCCGTCGTGCGCGGCTGGGGGATGCCCTGGTCGCTGGTCAACGCCTTCGAGACCCCGGTGCGGGTCTCGGAGCACGACCGGCGCGGCCTCGTGCGGCAGTCCGTGGTTGCGCTGGACCGCTATTTTGGCCGTCTGTCGCGCATGTACGGCGAGGATGGCATCATCGCCCGGCCCGCTTGCTGGCTGGAGGATGCCGAGATCGAGTTCCTCAGCGACCAGCGCGTCGCCAGCGTGGCCGAGGTGGTGGAGACGGTGCAGGACGCAGCCTGCTGTCTGGCCGGAGTGACCTGATGCCGACACTTCTGCTCCGGCTGGCCGGGCCGCTGCAATCATGGGGGATCGGCAGTCGTTTCAGCTTCCGCGATACCGCCCTCGAACCGACCAAGAGCGGCGTCCTGGGGCTTCTGTGCGCCGCTGCTGACATTCCGCGCGAAGATGACGAGACCCTCGCGCAGCTTACTGAACTGCAGATGGGAGTGCGGGTTGACCGCGAGGGGCGGCTGGTGCAGGACTTCCACACCGTCGGCGGCGGGCAGGTCGGCGGGCGGCCCCACGGCGTCGCCCGCGCCAACGGCGGCAAGCCCACCACCGTCCTGTCGCGCCGCGAATACCTCGCCGACGCCGACTTCCTGGTGGGCCTGCAGCACACCGACTGCAAACTGCTAACTCGCCTCGACGAGGCCCTGCAGCGCCCTGTGTGGCCGCTCTGCCTGGGCCGCCACGGCTTCGTCCCGGCCCTGCCGCCCCGAATAGGCGTAGTCGAGCAGGAACTGGCCGAGGCCCTGGGGCAATGGCCATGGCGCCCCCGTCAGGGTGAGACACCTTCCGCGAACGGGCTGCGACTGGTGCTGGAGACCGAGGAGCCGGCTGCCGAGACGCGGTGCGACGTCCCCGTGTCCTTCCGCCATGACGCCCGTAGATTCCGGCTCAGGCGGGTGCATACCACCTGGATTCGGCTGCGCGCGCATACGCGCGCGGGGGAGATCAACCTCGGCTCATGAGCCTGTACCTCACACGGTTGGTCCTGAACCCCGAATCGCCTCGGGTGCAGGCGGAGCTGATGCGGCCCTACCAGCTCCACCGCACGCTTTGGCGGGCTTTCGGCGAAAACGCGTCTGGGCGGCTCCTGTACCGTCTGGAGACCGACGCGGCTGTCCCCGTGCTGCTTGTGCAGTCGCCCTGGAGCGGGGATTGGGCGCACCTGTCGCGGGTGGGCTATCTGCACGAGCCGCACGAACTGCTGTTGGAGAACCCCGCGGAGAAGCTCTTCACGCCCCGGTTCGAGCCGGGGCAGGTGCTGCGGTTCCGGCTGCGGGCGAACCCCACATACAAGGTAGGCAGCCGGCGGCTAGGGCACCTGAACCCACAGTGGCAAACGGCCTGGCTGGCCCGCAAAGGGGCTCAGAGCGGCTTTTCGGTGGTGGAGGCGGTGGGCAGGGGCGAGGGCTTCCAAGCGCTGCAGAAAGGCCCCCAGCGCCTGCGAATGTACAGCGTTCTGTTCGAGGGGCTGCTGCAAGTGCAGGAGGCGGAAGGCATGGCTGAGGCGATCCGCAACGGAATCGGGAGCGGGAAGGGCTTTGGGTTCGGGCTGCTGTCGGTCAAGAGCCCCTGAGCGCGCGCGTGAGAGATAGAGAGAGATTCTTCGCTTCGCTCAGAATGACAACAGGTTTGCTCGGAATGACAACAGGTTTGCTCAGAATGACAATAGGGTTGCTCAGAATGACAATAGGGTTGCTCGAGATGACAGCAGGGTCGCTCGGAATGCCATAGAGATCGATAGTATTGTACAAGTGTGCCCCGCGCTTATGGGGGTGAACCGAAGAAAAGGCGGCCTTTGAGGACGGCGCCTTCCTCGCTTCCCCATGTGCGGGGCATTTGTGCTCTTGAGGTACACCGCGTGAGATGTTGGGAGGTTGAGTGTCTCAAGGAGGGGAAATATGTGCTCCAAATCGGGGTCCAATGCCACAGAAAAAGTTGACCGATGTAACGATTCGGGGCCAAAATCGAGTTCTGCTGCAACCTTGGAAAAGGGGGCCGATGATAGCCAATGGTGAAGCAATGGCGCATCTTGATAGTGCTCATCGGTATGGTAGTCGTAACCTCTGCTGTGGCAAAGCCTTTCCAGGGTCCGTTTGTGCTCAACGACGGCCTCACCTTTTACCTGGTCAACCCCACCGGCGCCAGCTTTGATCTCAGTCTGAAATATACCAATCCATGGCGGAAAGACGCGGACCGCCCGATGCTCATCCGCGTTTTCGATCCGGATGAGCAGCCGTGCCTGAGGTTTGAGGCCGAAGGGCAGAAGACCGAGAAGCCGGGGGAGGAAGAGCTAAAGACCCGGATTGAAGGCTCCGGGCCGGGGATATACCAGATTGTCATGCATGGTGGCATGGCTGCGCCGTGGGCGCAGACCAGCGTCTCGTTGAAGACTGAGCCAGAGATGGAATTCGGGGTCTTCGGGCACCTGCAGTGGCTCACGGGGCTCAAGGACCAGTTTGCAGACAGTTACGTCTACCTGCCGCCCGGGCTGAAGAAGCTGCCGGTCGAGGCAGCGGACACTCTGGACAAACTGGCCCTACTGGACGAAGCAGGGCGGACGAAGCTGGAACTGGGCGAGGGAAAGATGAAGGGCGAGGTCGATCTGCCCCGCGGTCAGGCGGACCCGACCGGCGGAGAGCATGTGTGGCGGCTGCAGGCGACGGGGCCGTACTACCGTCTGGACTTCAAGGGGTACCCGATCATCCTGTGCCCCAGCGAAGCGGCGGCACGCGCCATCAAGGCTTCAGTGGACGTAATGCCGGACGGGACCATCTGCTTCCACAAGCACCAGGTGGCGGCGTGGAAGCTCCTGCAGCAGTACAAGCAGCGTCCCGCGGCGGACTATGCGGTCAAAGTGGTGCCGCTGGAGCAGGTGGCGGACAAGCTCATGAAGGAGCCCAACCGCAACCAACTGCTGTTTGGGTCCTACGGGGTCATGGCCAGCCTGCCGGCGGTTCTGGCCGAGCAGAACCTCGATCGGAAGAGCCCGTGGTTCGGGTCCATCTGGCGGTGGAAAGACGACCAAGGCAAGCCCCGGGCCGGCAACCCGCTGGCAGACTACGACCGCGCGGGCGAGGAAGCATATGCGGCGCTGAATAAGGATTTGGCGGCGCTGTACTGGATGAAGGCGGACTTCAACCCATACTACCACAGCCCGCAGCTACTCAACCGAATCATCGTGGGGGCCCTGCTGGACCAGATGGTGATGCGGGAGGGCGAGTTCTGCAATGTCAGCAACACCTACTACTGGGGCATCCACGCCTTCACGCTGGAGCACTCGCAGAGCGGGGCATTCTCCCTGGTGTGGCGGGATACCCCGGAGGAGGTGAGGAGAGTGTGGCAGGCCGGGCAGCAGAAGCTTACTGACCGGTTCCTGTATGGGACAGTGGGAGGGTGCACCAACCAGTGGACGATCCTCCTGTCGGGGTTGTGGCGGTACTATGAGGGCTCTGGAGACGAGGCATACAAGAAGGCGATACTGCGAAACGCGCATTGGCTGACGAGCGGAGTGTATGGTACGGGACAGCGCCCTGCCGGGTACATGACTGAGGCGTTGGGGCCGGATGCGACGTACAACGGCATCACCGGGCATTCGCTGTCGGAGCTCTACCATCACAGTGGGGATGCCGAGATACTGCAGGCCGAGCGGAAGTCGTACAACCTCTTCAACCACACGATTGCCCCGGAGCCGAATGGGACTTGGCTGGGCAGCAGCGGGTACTGTCACCGGACACCGGGGGACTGGGTTAGCCCGCAGTATGGCGCCGGGCTGGGGCCAATGTCGGACAAGCTGCCGGAGGCAGGATTGCGCTATCCGGGGCATGGAACCTGGGCCTACGCGGAGCCGTTCACTGATGAGACTGGCCGCAAAGAGGCCGAAGAGCAGCTTGCCAGGGTTATGAAGTACTATGGGGCGGACTGGCTGGCGCTGGAGCCGGCAAACTACGGGCGGGCGAGCGGGGCCTTCGACATCAGCTTCGCGAACTGGCGGATCTTTGAGAACAGGTACCTGCCCGGAAAGCTGCCGTGTGTGGCCGAGGAGCGGTTTGCGCGCAATTTCGGGGACGAATTCATGTGCGTACGCCGGCCGAAGTACTATGCCTTCCTATTTGCGGGAGTGGATTACCAGCAGTGGCAGGTGGGGAGCAGGCCGCATGATTACACGGAGCAGTACCCGCACAATGACGGGCTC
Source organism: Armatimonadia bacterium (assembly GCA_039683575.1). GTDB lineage: Bacteria > Armatimonadota > Zipacnadia > Zipacnadales > UBA11051 > JAJFUB01. Next base: position 19,292 of record JBDKRC010000116.1, read on the forward strand.
TGCATGTTCTGGTCGCCGGAGTTCGGATCGTCGCTGCTGACGAAGAACTGGGGCGCGGCGCGAGCGAATACGCTGTTGGTGAAGGTGGGGGAAGGCAAGGTGCTGTGGCCGTGGTACCTGGATGTGAAGAGCAAGCTGGACACAGAAGAGGGCACGGCGACACTGACGGGGACGATCCATGACACGCCGCTGAGCTATGAGCGGGCGTACAGGTTCGTGGACGAGGGGGTGGAGTGCACGCTGACGGTGAAGGCCGCGGCGGATTTCCGGTGTGAGAGCATGGCGGAGTGCCTCCCGTACCCGCTGGAGGACATCAAGCCGGGGATGAAGGTGACACTGGCAGGGGCTGACGGCAAGGAAGTGGCGTCAGGAAGCGCTGCGCGTGAGATACGGTTCAGGAATGCGGAGGGGAAAGGGCATACGGTGGCGCTGGCGGAGGCGCGAGCGGTAGAACTGGGCCACGAGGGGAGCGTGGACCACTACGGCGGCAAGCACGTGTACGGGCGAGCGCTGGTGCAGTTGCCACGGGAGTGGAAAGCGGGGGAGGCGGTTGTGGTGAGGTATTTGGTGAGGCCGGAGTAACGGCGAAGGCGGAAAACGGAAAACAGAAAACGGTCAGAGGCGGCGGGCGGTGCAGAGCGTTGTCATTCTGAGCGAAGCGAAGAATCCCCCGGCGGGGGGGGAGAGATCCTTCGTCGTAAACGGTGCTCCTCAGGATGACAAGAGGGAACGGCGCTCCTTAGGATGACACGCGTGTTGGGTGCGACATGCGTGTTGGGTGCGACACGATAGTCTGGAACACAGGCCACGGAGTGTGTTTATGCGGAAGATTGTTGATGCTTACCGGTCCTGGAAATATGGAGTCAGCCATGCGCGGGGCTTGGGGGGGAAGCTGCGGGCTACCCTCTATTGGGCGGCTGAGAAGTCGCTGCGGTACCTGCCGCCACGGATGTACTGGGACGTTCTGGCGCGGATTGATCCGTATCAGACAGTGGGGTTGACCTCATTGCCCGAGGAGTTATACCAGGACGAGAATGAGATCGTGGACGAACTCCTGCGGTTGGGAGTGCTGGGCCCGGAGGCGGTGACGCTGCAGATTGGCGCTGGCGTTGGGCGAGTTGAGTGGGCAATTGCACCCCATGTAAAGAAGTGCTATGGTATAGATGTGTCCAGGGTATTGCCGCGGGTCGCCAATCGCAACCTGGCGCACTTCGGTAACGCGGAGTTTCGCACAGGTGACGGTAAGACGCTGGGGATCTTCGAAGACGCGATGTTCGATGTCATCTACTCGACCATCGCGTTCCAGCATATGCCCAAGGATGTTTTCAAGTCATACCTGCGGGAGACTGTGCGGACACTCAAGCCGGGGGGAACGCTGTACTTCATGATCCCGGCGACGGCGAACCATGAGGATGTTGTGGCCGACAAGCACGATGCACACACGATGAGACGTTACACGCCGGCGGAATTGCGGGAGCTCATTGCGGAGACGGGGGGATTGCGGCTGGTGGAGATACAGGGCGAAGAGCGAGTGGGGACGGCTCCGGAGATCGAGGTCTGGGTGCTGGCGACACGGGGGTAAGCGGCGCGCGGGCCTCTTCCATGAGGTCGGACGATGGCGCAACCGCGGGTCGAAAAGCTTGTTGGGGTGGTGACCGTAAACTGGAACGGCGCAGCAGACACACTGGGGTGTCTGGCGTCGTTGCGTGAGAGCGAGTACGCGGCACTTGAGGTGGTGGTGTGTGACAACGCGTCAACTGATGACTCGGTGGCGCGGATTGAGGCGGAGTACCCGGAAGTGACCGTGGTACAGGCGGGGGCGAATTTGGGGTGGTGCGGAGGGGTGAACCGGGGGGCGCAGGTGGCTCTTGGGCGTGGCTGTGAATACCTCCTTATCCTCAACAACGACACGGTCTTGCCGCCGGACTTGATCGGGGAAATGGTGGCGGCGATCGAGAACGGGGATCGGGTGGGGCTGGTTACGGCGCGGGAGAGGCTGTATCACAACCCGCAGCGGGGGGACAGGCTGGGGGCGCGGTTCCGGCCCCTGGTGTGCATGGTGGAGTGGCTGTTTGCGGACGAGGAAAATCGCGAGGCCCTGCCGCCGGTGCTGAAAATGGACTGTGTGTCATGCTGCGCGGCGATGGCGAGCCGGGAAGTGGTGGAGAAGGTGGGGCTGCTTGACGAGGCGTTTTTCGTGTACTGGGAAGACGTTGACTGGTCGCTGCGGGTGCGGGCGGCGGGGTACCAGAACCTGTGCCTGACTGATACGATGGTTGTGCACAAGAGCGGCGCCAGCATGGAAGATGGGGCGGGACTGAGCCTGCCGCAGCTTTACTATGTGTGCAGGGGACAGGCGATGACGGCGCGGAAGCACGCACGGGGGCTGGGGAGAGTGCTGGCGCCGGCGAGGCTGCTTGGGGCCGCTGGGCTGACGGCGATGAAGGGGCTGGTGAGGCCGGGGTACCGCAAAGAGATGAGGACGAAGTTGAGAGCCTTCCGCGATGGGTGGTTCCTGCGGGAGGCGCAGCCGCCGCGATAGTCGCCAACGCGCGGTCGGCAGCAGGTTCGGAGGCCACAGCATGGCAGGCGTCTTCGCACTCGCGGGTCGAGACAACATCACCCGCGAGGAGCATTTTGGGGTGAAGGGCTTCAAGCTCACGGCGAGCGTGCCGTACGGTGATGTGCTGGCGGTGAAGGGGCTGTGGGCGCCGCCTTACGCGAGTTCGGACTTCGTGCTCGAAGTGCGCCTAGCGGGCGAGCGGGTGCCGACGGATGAGTATTCGTGGGACGGAAATTCGTGCGAGCGACAAGGGCGACTCGGGGAGCTTGAGGTCAGCAGTTCGTTTGTGGTGCCGATGGAGGGGCGGGCAGCGGCGCTGGAAGTGACGGTGACGAACGCGGGGGCGCAGGCGGTTACCGTGCCGGTGCAGATAGTCATCCGGGGAGCGGTTGATGAGGTGAGCTTCTGGGAGTTCTCGGGGCCGGGATGCTCGGAGCGGGAGACCCCGTGGGCAGAGCGGGCGCTGGCGTGGCAGAGCGAGGCGGAGATGGTGGTGAAGCGCAAGGAAGGGCGGGCACTGGCGGTTGCGACGGACCTGCCGATGGCGCGGTGGAAAACGCTTTGCGGGCATTGGGAGGGGACGCTGACCCTGGAGGCGGGGGAGATGCGGAGGGGCGAAGTCGTGGTGGCGATGGGGCCCGAGGCTGTTGAAGAGGCAGAGGCACTGCTGGCGGCGGGAGCAGGCGGCGTGCAGAAGGCGCGTGAGGAGTGGCGGAGCGCGGTGGCCGAGGTGTTTGAGCGGGTGCCGGGGCTCGAGGCAAGCGACGAGCGTCTGGAGATGTTCTACAACCGGTCGCTCGTTGGGTTGCTGCTGAACCAATGGCGGGTGCCGGAGTTCGTGACGCAGCCGTACTACTCGACCGGCGGCATCAACGGCGGGTGCGTGTGCTGCTATCTATGGGACTTCGGCGAGCCGTGGGAGATCATGCCGCTGTACGATCCGGAAGCAGTGCGGACGCATGTGCGGCAGTTCCTGTCGGTGGACCTCACGCGGCATTTCGCGTGGGTGCCGACGACGGGAGAGGCGTTCGGGCCGTGGTATCCGGTGAACCAGGAGAAGATCATCTTCCTGGTCTACAATTATGTGCTTGCCACGGGGGACACCGACTTCCTGGCGGAAGAGGTGGCGGGGAAGACCGCGCTGGAGTGGATGCTGTACCACGCGACCTACCGGGACAATCAGGAACTGCCGGTGGCGCTGATTGACTACGGACGTGGGAATAACCACCTCGAGTTGCGGGGCACCTACCGCTATGACAATTATCTGCCCGACCTGAACGCGCGGCGGTATGGCAACATGCTGGCGGCGTACGAGCTTTCGAAGCTGGGCGGAAAGCCGGCGGAGCAACTGCCGCAGAGGGCGCAGGAGCTCAAGGCGCTGATAAAGCGGACGATGTGGGACGGGGAGAAACAGTGGTTCTGGAACCTGGGGGACAATTTCGAAAAACAGACCAGCTTCAATGTGCAGATGTTCAAGCCCATCGGCAGCGGGGTGCTGGATGAGGAGGAGTTGGAGGGGCTGCTGAGCCACTTGAACGACGGAGAGTTTCTGTCGGCTTGGGGGCTGCACAGCATGTCAAAGCTGGACCCGGCGTATGACCAGGTTGACATCGACAACGGCGGGGGCGGGAACTATACGGCGTTCACGCCGCAGATCATCGAGCGGCTGTACAAAGTCAGGCGGGCGGAACTGGCGGAGGATATTCTGCAGAGAATCCTGTGGTGGGGGGCGCGCATGCCGTACTGGGGCGATTCGATTGTGGCCAACCAGGTGGAGTACCGGCAAGACACCCCGCTGCAGAACACGATCGGCGCGCTGGCCGGGGCGCAGGCGATCATCTTTGGGATGTTCGGGGTGCAGGTGAGCGCGGAGGGGGCAGTGACCGTTGACCCGCAGCCGCCGTCCTTCTCGCCGCGGCTGAAACTGACCGGGCTGCGGCTGCGCGGGCGGTGCCTGGACATCGAGGTGGGGGAGAGCGGGTATACGGTCTGGGTGGATGGAAAGGTGAGGAAGGGCGAGTTGGGGACGGCAATGGTGGTGGGTTAGGAGGGGTGTGGGAAGGGGGAGCTTAGGAGCTTGAGACAGGGAGAAGACAGACGCCCCGCGTGGTTAGCGCGGGGCGTCTTTTTTGCGTTTTGAGAAAGTCTCAAACTAGGCGGGGTTGGGGCCGCCACGCTCGTTCTGTTCGGCCAGCAGGCGCGCCCGGAGGGCGTGCCACTGGTCGTCGGTGAAGGTGTTCGGGAAGTGGATGCGGCGGTTTTCGTAGATGGACTGCTGGGCGCCGATGAGGGCGTTGAAGCCGGCCTTGCCAACCTCGAAGCGGTTGAGGTGGAGCTTCTTGCCGTCGAGGTGGTCGGCGACGGCGGCGGTGAAGTCACGCTGGCCCTTCCAGCCCTGGTTGTCCCAACTGCTCTCGCCATGAAGGGGCGTGGCCATGCCGTCGTTCTGATACCAGTAGCCAGCATTTTGCGTCAGGTACAGGCGGCCCTTGGAGCCGAGGAAGTCGAAGTGCAGGTGCATCCAGAAGCTGGTTTCGCCGGGGCCGGGGGTGCCCAGGCAGTCGCGGCTGCAGTCGAACATGACCCGGATGTCATTCGGGAACCAGTACTCGGCGAACAGGTGCTCGGGGGACTTGTGGGTGTCGCGGTAGTCGGGCTTGCCCTCGGTGGGCTCCCAGATTTCGTAGCCCATTGCCCAGACGGACTCGGGCTGGGCCTCGCCGAGGAAGAGCAGCAGCAGGTCCATCATGTGCGGGCCCATGGACATGGAATTGCCCTTGGTGGAGGCGCGGACGAAGTAGACGTCGCCGAGCTTGTTTTGCACGATGTCGCGGATGACGCCGTCGCGGAACTGCGGAAAGTAGCGGCGCTGGGTGTTGACGATGATCTCCATGCCGGTGCGCTTGTTGACTTCATCGAGACCGATGATGTCGGAAGGCAGGACGGCCATGGGCTTTTCGATGATGGCAGCCTTGACGCCGAAGCTGGCGGCGAGGTTGGCCTCCCAGGTGCGGTGGGCGGGATGGGTGACGAAGTGGACGACGTCGGGGCGGATCTTGTCGAGGGCCTCTTCGGCATCGGTGAAGCCCTGGGGGATGCCGTAGTCCTTCTGGAAGAGCTCGACGCGCTCGGGCCTGAGGTCGCAGCAGGCGACGAGGTCCATGTTGGGGATGTCACGGTAGACGGCGGCATGTTCGGTGGCGCGGGCGCCGCAGCCGATGAGTAGGGTGCGGTAATTAGCCATGTTCAGTCTCCAGTTAGCAGTAGTCAGTTTACAGTTGTTCGTTTTCAGTCGACGGGCGGGTACTGTTTCGCCAACTCGGCGGCGGCGGCCTTTGTGGCGGTCCAGTCGCCGGTTTCATTCTGGACGGGCTTGACGATCACGTTGTAGTCGAGAGTCTCCCCGGCCTTCATCGCGCGGGCGGTATTGGCCTGGTAGTAGAACTTGTGGTAGCGCGCCAGGTCCCAGATCATGGCGCGGCTGCCGGGGCCGGAGATGACCTTGGGGGTGTAGCAGAGGATACCGAGGCTCATGTTGGGCTCGTACTGGGCGACCCAGCGGGTGTCCTTGTTGACCTCGAAGTGGGGAACCCCATTGTCCTCGTTGCTGTCCAGGACGCCCTCGGCGAAGGTGTCGTCGGGGAGCTGGGCGATCCACTTGGTGGTCGTGGGTACGAAGCAGTGCATGAAGTAGTAGAGGAGACTGAGTTCGAGGTCTTCGGTGGCTTCGAGACGGGTGCGCTCGAAGATGTTATCATCGGTGACAGTGACCTCGGAGTGGCACTTGAACTTCCAGATGGTGGATTCCTTTTCGATGGTAAGCTTGCTGCCAGTGACGGTGGTGTCCACTTTGATGGGCTGCTCCTTGCCGTCAACGGTGAGCTTGAGGGAATGGACGACCTCTGCGCCACCCTCGGTGTGGCCGGTGCCCCAGAATCTGCCACCCTTGGGGACCATGACCGTGCCGTAGAAGCCGCGCTGGTGGCTGAGTTCCTTGCCGTTGTACTCGATCTTGTAGATGGTCCAGGCCTGGCGGGCGGACATGGGGACGGTGAACTTGGCGGTCTTGAGAGTGAGCAGGCCGTCTTCAGGGACGCCCTCGCCGTAGACCTTGGGCTGGGCCGGGGTGGCCGGGCCGGTGGCGATGGTCTGCGGGAAACGGTTCTCAAGGCCCTTGGCAACGGTCTGGGCCTGCTGCTCCCAGGCCTCGGGAGTGGCGGAGAAGAACTGCACGACCATGGGGAGATCAAGCTTGGTGCCGGCGGGGATGGTGCCGCTCAGGGGCTGGGCGAAGAGCTTGTGATAGCTCTTCTGGTCCCAGAAGGTGACGAAGCCTCGGCCCGTGGGGGGCTGGGGGAAGTAGGCGATGGCGCCCTTCTGGGTGGCGGGATCGTACTGGGCGAGCCAGCGCAGGGAACGCGTGGGCTTCTGGCCGCCGTCGGCGGAGAATTCGCCACGCAGCAGGTCGCCCTCCAGCGGGCGGGCGAGCCAGTTCTTGGCTTCGGGGTTGAAGGAGTAGATGAAGGCATAGAAGCTGACCGGGCGGATTTCCTCAGTGAATTCGAACTGATGGCGCTGGATGATGATGTCTTTTTCGAAGGTTGTGTCCGCTATGTGTTTGACGGACTGCAGCGTGGATTCCTTGTGGGTCTCGATCCTGTTACCAGTGACTGTGTAGGGCACTGGCGGCTTATTGTCGCCTGTGAGAGTCTCAGCGGCAAGGTTGTCGCCCTTCACGGTGAAGGTGGACACCTTCTCGGTGTCACCGTTGACGGAGCCGATCCACTCGGTGCCGCCGACGCTGTACACAGCGCCCTGTCCGCCGGCAGGCATGATCATCTTGGCGCCCTGGTAGTTGACTTCGGTGATGGTCCAGCCTGCTCTGGCTGTCATCGTGGCCACCAGATCAGGCGTGTTGACGGTGAGTTGCCCCGTGGGAGTGGCCATGAGGATAGAGGCGAGTAACCAGTGAAGCATGAGTGGTGGGTCTCCTTCGGGTATACATTCTATGGCGGAGCGACGTCTGCTGTAGCGAGGTCTGCTGTAGGGCGGGGGCTCCGTACCCCGCCGGCCGTTGTCTGCGACCAACCAGCGCCAGATCGGCGAAGCGGTGTCTGCACCGCAGGGGGTACGGAGCCCCCGCCCTACACCAGAGGCTTGTCAATTCCCCGCCGCTTGACCATTACCTGCAAGATGCCTATGCTGCTGTGGTAGATGATTGTTGCGCCGCCTGAGTTCCTCTAGAGGGAGGTTTGCTATGCAACTGGGTAAGGCAATTCGGATGGAGCGGATTACGAACCGGCAGACGGGGCGGACGGTGATTGTGCCGCTGGACCATGGGGTGACTGTGGGGCCGATTGCGGGTGTGGTGGATCTACCCTCGACAGTGGACAAGATTGCGACGGGTGGAGCGGATGCGGTGCTGGGTCATGTGGGGCTGCCGCGGCTGGGACATCGCGGATATGGGAAGGATATAGGGCTTATTCTGCACCTGTCGGCCAGCACGGCGCTAGCGCCGGACCCGAACCATAAGGTGCTGGTGAGCAGCGTTGAGCGAGCGATACGCTATGGGGCGGATGCGGTGTCCATTCATGTGAATCTGGGCGCTGAGGATGAGAGCGTGATGCTGCACGACTTCGGCCAGGTCGCGATGGATTGTGAAGCGTGGGGCATGCCGTTGGTGGCGATGGTCTACACGCGTGGGGCGAAAATCAAGCATGAGTATGACGTAGAGGTTGTGAAGCATGCGGCGCGCGTGGGGGCGGAGCTTGGGGCCGATATCGTGAAGGTGGTATATACCGGCAGCCCGGAGAGCTTCCGCCAGGTGGTAGAAGGGGCGGGAGGCAACCTGCCTGGCGGGATCAAGGTCGTGATCGCGGGCGGAGAGAAGATGGAGACCGACGCGCAGGTGCTGGAGATGGTGGCCGGGGCCATGGAGGCGGGAGCAGCGGGGGTTTCG
>JBDKRC010000117.1:0-21573 GCA_039683575.1 Armatimonadia bacterium
CGTCTTGACCACCTTGTCGCGCTTGTCGTACTCGAAGTAGGAGGCATTGCCGAGGGGGTCGAGCGAGGAGACGACGTTGCCCGCCAGATCGTGACTGAAGTAGGTCGCTTGCCCTAGGGCGTCCCGCACCCAAACCATGTTGCCATAGGCGTCATAGTCGTAGTAAGTCGTAGCCCCCAGCTTGTCGGTGCCTGAGATCATCTGCCCATGCTGGTCGTAGGCGTAGTAGCTGGCGTGATCGAGGGCGTCCGTCTCCTTGATCAAGTTCGCTCGATCATCGTAGTCGTACCGCGTTGTATGCAGTAGCGGGTCGATCACCTCACGCAGCCGATTGGCCTTCGGGTTGGTCACGTTGTAGTTGTAATACGTGACGTTGCCCAGCGCATCCTGCACACTCGTGCGGTTGCCGTAGTAGTCCGTTGTGTACCAGGTGAGGTTGCCCAGAGGGTCAAGGTCGTTTACGTGACGGTTGTAACCATCCCAGCCCTGCTGTTGCTCAACCCCGCTGCCGGTCTTCGTGCTCAGAAGATGATGATGAATGTTGTAGTTGTAGTAGGTGGGATTGCCCAGAACGTCAACAACCGTAGTCGCCCCGCCCCAGGACTGGTCGAAACCGATGACCTTATCGTACCGATAGTAAGTCGTCCCACCCGTGCACGAGATGATTTTGCTGACCTTCCACCCTTCGGGCACACTCGATTGTGGCCCATTGTATGGCAGAGGTCCCCACTCATAGTCATAGTACGTTGTGTACCCATCCGGATCGGTCATGCTGGTCATGCGGTAGTCGGAGGAGTATTCATAGGAGGTCATGCAACCCTCCGGCCCCGTTTGCTTAACCAAGTGACCATAGCTGTCGTGCTCGTAGTAGTGCGTCCGCCCCGCCCAGTCCGTCATAGTGTCGAGGTAACCGTCCGCGCCGTACCCGAAGTAGATAGCGCGACCCGCCGCGTCATAGACGCGGTCCAGACGATGCGCCGCATCGTAGGTGAAGTAGGTCTCGTTGCCGTTCGGATCACGACTCGACGTAATGTGCCCGTAGTTGCAGCGAGCGGCCAGGAGGGGATCATACGGATCAGGTATTGATACTTGCGCGTACTGATCATATGCTAACAGCCGGCCGGAAGCTGTGCATTCCTCCCAGTGTCCATCTCGCCAATCCACATGCATGGTGTTGTAGTTGCCCGCCAGACGAATCCACTCATCGCCGGTGAACGAGGGCATCCACACCATGTCCCCGCCATGCACGCGCCGGCAGTAGACCGATCCGGGATCGCCCGCCGAGGCGATGTATTGCTTCAACTCACCAAACAATGACAGGTTCCACCTCTCGCCAAGTGGGCTGGAGGGACCGTAGAGGCTGTTGAAACGGTGCTGAATATCGATCGGCTCACCGCGCGTTCGCAGGCTGACATCCGGATCGACATCCAATTCGCCGCAGGAAAGCCCTACACGTACATCATTACCTGTAGCCAAAGGTAACTGCAGTGGCTGTGAAGCTAAGCCTGAAGATACCAGCAAGTCACTTTCGGTCGGCATCGATATAGCCCCCATGTCTAGATCGCGCGTTAACCATCGCGGCGGCCTCACGACAAAGCTATGATTGCCCCAGCGCTGGCGGACATATCGGTTCGCCAGGATGACATGGGTCCCCGGGTGACAGCTTGCCGCTGCCAGCGCAGCCTATCTGATCACCGCTGACGCCAGAAGAGACGCGGCAGCCGACACCCAATCCTGTCGCTGCTCCGGCACTACCAGTACTACTGCCGCTGCACGCACGTCCACCGCCAGCGCCCGGGCAGTTGGTGCCTCTACCACAGCACTTCGCAGCCACCCCCCCGGGCGCCGCGCCTTCTGGATCGAAGTCACCCAAAGCGTATCCCGCCGCGCCCGTTGGAAACATTGCCGGCGGAAACATCACACCGTTACCAGGCATCATCGTCACCTCACCCTTCTTCAACTGCGCCAAGCACCAACAAACAGAACAAATGAAACCGCATCCGAAGACGCGGTTTGTCTGTTCACAGGCACAAGCGAAAACGAACCCACGCACTCACACGCAGGCATTTATCTGCTTCCAGCGACGGTTCTGATGAATGAAGTTCTGAGTCCCCCACTCCCCACATGCTGAGGCCCCCCCTCGATGATCTTTGTATCAATCATGCAACAACACTGCCCAACTGTCAAGCAGAAACTGGGGCTGTGCAAACCCGCCTTGCACCTACAGACTATGCCAGAACGGTTTTATATAACTCGAGTGAGCGGCGCGCCACGTCCATCCAGCGATGCCCCTCCATTGCCAATTGACGTGCTTGGGCAATGCATTCGGATGCTTCCGCAGCGCTGGTGAGCATTCGTAGAATGGCGCCGGCCAAGGCGTTGGGATCATTTGGGGGAACCGTGAACCCGGTCTGCCCATCCTGCACGAGCTCTGCCAAACCGCCCGTGTCAGCGGCGACAACCGGCGTGTCACAGATCATAGCCTCCAAGGCCACCATTCCCAGGGGCTCGTACAGGCTCGGCACTACGAGCACGTTGGCACACCTGTACAGGGCCGCCAACGCTCTGCCGCGCACGTGCCCCACAAAACGAGTGTGATCGTCCAATCCAACTTCCTGAGCGTGCTGCCTCAGCTGATCTTTGAGCGCGCCGTCCCCCGCCAGCACCAGTTGTGCGTCAGGAAGTACCTTCACCACCTCACGAAGCGCCTCCAGCAAAATTCCGGGGCCCTTGATGGCCGTGAGCCGCCCGACGAAGAGGATCAGCGGGACGCCAGGCGCGCAGAACAAGGACCTGAAGTCGGCCGCATCCACATCAACATGAAAACGCTCTGGGTTCACACCACATCCCGCTACAGTGATGCGGTCGGCGCGCACCCCGTACGCGGCTGTGAGTTCTGTCTTGATGAAGTTGGAATTGGCAGCCACGGCGTCGGCCTTCTCACAGAGCCATTGCTCCATCTCCGCCACGTATTGCTGTTCAGGCGTCAGTTTCCCCATCGCCCTGCCCAGTTCGGTGTCGTGCATCGTCACAACCAGAGGAACGCCGAAGCTCTCCTTGAGCGCAACGGCCGCGCTGGCGGACAGCCAGTCATGCGTCTGGATCACGTCAATGCCGGACTGGCGCTGAAGAAGCTCAGCCGCTCGCGCCAACAGGGTGACATTGCCCTGGAGAATGTCAGCGATGGAATTGTACCCCTGAAAGGGAAGATGGAAGGGTACGTTGGAGATCTCGACGCCTTCCTCACAGTACCGTGGGTGCTGGGGGTCATAGTTGTTGCAGATGACATCCACTTGCGCGCCTGCGGCAACGAGTGCCTGACAGTGTTCGCTTGCATAGCGGGCCAAACCGTAGCCTTGAGCCGGCGGGAACTCCGTCGCCAAACACAGAACTCGCATGGTTTCTCCTGTCACTGAAGTGGTACGTCTGCAGTGAAGACGCGGGCCCTCTAGCCCTGCTCTGCTTGAGCAGCCCTGCGCAACAGCCTCAGGAGTGCCTCACTTGATCGACGCCAGCTGAATTCCCTCGCCCTGTCAGAGGCGCGCTCAGCCAGCTGCTGTCGCATCGTCGAATCCACCATTAGCGCGCGCAAGCCGCCCTCGATGCTGTCGACGCTGGCGGGATCCACGGTCACCGCAGCTGCGCCCGCGATTTCCGTGAGGGGATTAACATTCGAGCACATGATCGTTCGACCAGCAGCCATGGCCTCCAATAGTGGCAGCCCGAACCCCTCGAAGAGCGAAACGAAGGCAAAGATGTCACAAGCCTGGTACAGGGCCGGCAAGTCCTCATCGGGCACGTATCCCAAGCGAACCACCGACTCCCGGTGCGGAAGCTGGCTGATAGCCTCCAGCACTTGTGACTCTGCCGCCCCCGGCGGCCCGGCAAGAACGAGTTGCCACTGGTCCTCAATTCCTGTTCGGGACTGGCCAAAGGCCGCAACCAGGCGCGGCAGGTTCTTGTTTGGCTCGGAACTGGATAGGGAAAGCACGAAGGGGTGCCTCAGTTGACGTGATCGGCAAAACTCATCCAGGTCCGCCTGCCCCACTGGCCGACGCAGAATCTCGTCCGGCGCACCAGGCACGAGGTGCACACGCTCCCGTTGCACATCCACCAAATCAGCGAGATCATCTCTCAGACTAGACGCTAGACAGACGATTGCATCTGCACGCCGGACCCAAGCCGGTAGCCACTTGCGGAGGTATCCTCGCAAGGACGGTGCATAGAATTCCGGATGCTGCAAGAACCCCAGGTCATAGACGACCGAGACCATGGGACAACTCCGAATCATTGGGAGTACCGAGGTGGGAGCGAAGTAGACGTCGGGCTGCAGGTCTCGCAGGACCGTTGGAAGACGCAACTGTTCCCACATCTCATCTCCCAGTCTGGCATCAGGTAGGCATATCTCGCGAACATTGCCAAGTGAAGCCAGATCGGGGCTGGACCTCTCGCGCAGCACCACAAGCTCAGTGTCGGAACTGAGGTCGGCCATGCCTGCGATCAGCCGGCATGTGTACTGTGTGCCGCCAGTCTTGCGAACGTCGAGCAGTCGGCCGTCTATGGCGACTCTCATCATCCCCTCGCCTCCGACCAGAAGCGATGGGCCCACCTTGAACGAAAGATCATCTCATTGCGCAGTGCGACGCGAGAGATTCCTTTGCCACTCTGCTCGAGGGCGGTGGCCGTCACCGTCGCATGATGATAGATCTCAGAGTAGGGCGAATAGACGATCCTGAAGCCGGCTTCCCTGGCGCGGAAGCAGTAATCACTGTCTTCGTAGTATCCCGGAGAGAAGACCTCGTCCAACACCCCAATGCTCTCGATGACGCTGCGCTTGATGAGCATGCACGAGCCCTCAGCGTACTGCACGTCCAGTACCTGACGCAGCTGCAGGTCGTGTCGGCTGGCACCACGTCCCAAGGGGAAGGAGGTGTGGGCTTGATAGAAGATCAGCCCGCCGATATTGTGGACCCGGCCGGTTGCAGGATCCAGTGTTCTGGGGCCAACGATGCCGATGCGGTCATCCATCTCTGCGCTGACAATCAAGCCCGTCAACCACGCCGGAGTGACTTTCGTGTCGTTGTTTAGCAGCACGACGTACCTCCCAGTGGAAGCCACCATCCCTTGGTTGATCGCCTTGGTGAATCCCAAGTTCTCAGGGTTACGGATAACTTCGAGGTGAGGGCAGTCCCGGCTAAACTCATCCAGGGCTGCGTCGGTCCCATCGTCACTGCCGTTGTCAACGATGATCAGGTGGTACGGATGCGTCGTGTGCGCGACAATGCTATTCAGGCAGTCGCGCGTATACTCCACCTGGTTGAACACCGGGATGATCAGGTCGGCGTGTTGCGGCCCGGGGTCACGTCCGGCAGCCCAGAGATCGGCGCTCATCTGCTGATCTCACAAGAGCAAGGTTCCCGCGTCCCGCCTGGCTGCATCCCGGCATATTCCTTAATCGTCTGTCGCGCGACGTGCGTCCAGCTATACAAGCGTTCAGCGCGCTGCCGCCCCTGGTCTCCCAGCTTGACGGCCAGTTCGTCACTCGTCAGGACCTTGAGGAGTGCGCCAGCGAGTGCGACCGCATCCGCCGGTGGCACAGTCAGGCCCGTCTGTCCGTCGAGCACGATCTCCCTGAGGCCTCCAATTGCTGACGCCACAATGGGCCTGCCACAGATCATGCCTTCCAGGGCAACGATACCGAAGGGCTCATACAGGCTCGGAACCGCGACGACGTGGCAGCTGTGATACAAGGCTGCCAGAACCTCGCCTTCGACATAACCCGTAAAGCTGATTCGATCGCTGATGCCGAGTTCATGTGCGCTCTCAAGCAGGCGCTGGTGCAGCACCCCCTTGCCCGCGATCACCAGCCGGGCTTGCGGTACGACCAGCAACAACCTCGCCAGCGCTTCCAATAGATGGGGCAGGCCCTTTTCCTGATCAAGGCGTCCCACATAGAGGATGACCTTGTCCCCTGGATCGGCGAAAAGGCAAAGGAAGCCCTCGACGTCCACATCAACCACGAAACGCTCCGCGTCCACGCCACATGGGATGATCCCGATCTTTTCAGACGGAACCTGATACTCCTGCGTCAGCTCCTGGCGGACGTGCTCACTGCAGCAGATGACCAGTTCGGCCTCCGCCCCCACATAACGTTCAAGGAATGAGATATACTGATTCGGGGGACTCAGCCGTCCAAAGTACTTGCCATGAGCCGTGTCGTGAATGGTGACGGCAAGCAAGCTGTTGGGATGCAAGTGCTTCACGGATCTTCCCGCCAGCACTGTGAGCCAGTCATGTACATGGATCACCTCCGGCGCTAGCCCCGATCTGAGCAACTCGCATGCCTTCTGCACCAGCAGAACGTTGAACTGGATCACGGCAGTGGTGTCGTCAGGCGGCTTTGGCGGGGGCGGAAAGTGAATCCGGTGGACCCACACCCCGTCCATGAGTGAGTCGGGATCGCAGCCACCAAGGCTGTTGGTGACCACGTGCACCTCATGGCCCAGGGCGGCTTGGGCAACGGCGAGGTCGTTCACCGCACGCCCCAGGCCAAAGACCTGTGTCGGTGGATATTCTGATGACAGGTGCATGATCTTCATGATTTGTCTCTCATGACACGGCTCTCCGATATGTTTCCAGGGTCTCCAGGGCAGCCTTCTGCCAACTGAATTGCGCGGCTCGCGTCAGTCCCCGAGCCGCCAAAATCCCCCGTTTGGCTTCATCTGCGAGCAGTTCGCCCAGGCGCGCCGCCAGTTCCACGGGATTGTGTGGGTCCACCAGGATGCCTGCCTCACCTACCACCTCGGGCAGGGAAGTCGCATTGGCAACGACCGTCGGGATGCCACTGGCCATCGCCTCCAGCGGCGGCAGCCCAAAACCCTCGTACAGCGAGGGGTAGACAAATACGGTGGCGGCCGCATATGCCACCGGCAGGTATCTGTCCGGTAGGAAGCCTGTGATCACCGTGTGCTCACTCACTCCGAATGCTTGCAGGGCCTCACCGGGATCATAGGCTGCGCCGCCACGGCCGCCGGCAAGCACCAGTGTTGCCCGATGCCCCTCCCGACGCAGTTGCCCGAACGCTTGCAGCAGGACATCGATATTCTTCTTGGGCTCCAATGAGCCAACATACAATACGTAGGGGCCGTTGATGCGATATCGTTTGCGGAATTCGTTCTCCAGGATGCCACCGTAGCGCGGATAAAAGCGATCTTGCTCCGCCGCCTCATAGATCACATCAATCTTGTCACCCGTCACTCCATATGCGTCCATCAGCGCCTGCTTGGAGTACTCCGAGACAGTGATGATACGTGACGCCAGACGCGCTGCCAGTTCGGTCCAGCGCCGCAGATATTGGCGCAGCGACGCAGCCACCAGGTCGGGGCGGGCGTGGAAGACAACATCGTGAATGGTTGTCACCATCGGACACAGTGCGACCAATGGCAATGCAAACGTTGGATTGTGATACAGGTCGGGCTTGAGTTCCTCCAGCAGGGCGGGCAACTGCAGTTGCTCCCACGGGGCGTCGAGCATGGCTGCGGGAACACGAACCTCGCGAAAATTGGGGGCTGTCACCACGGGATGATAATGTCGCGAGGCACTGTGCAGGACGATGAACTCATCGGCATCATTTACGCGGGCAATCGCCTTCACAAGCGAGCCGGCATAGTTGCCGATGCCGCCGCAACCACCGAAGACGCAGCGGCAGTCAATGACACACTTCATCGGTTCGCCCCCGCACCATCCCTGCCCGCGATGGCGTCATAGTCCACGAGTTGTAGCCCCTGCTCATCGATCAGGTGCTCATAGTCCCCATCGGGGTCCTCACGACGGTACAACTCGTACTTTGCCACGGTCTGCTCCCAAAAGGAATAACCGTAATGTCGGATGTAGAGGCTCTCGGCAACCGCCGCCTGCCCCTGCAGGCCCAGAATGTGTGCACCGTGGATCTTCTGCGGCGGGAAGTATATCCCCGGCTGGTTGCGAAATAGGCGGGGGTGGATGTGCCTGCCAGTCTCCTCCCCCCATTTTCCATCGATGCGATAGCGGCGCTTGTCCCTCCAGAAATGCAGCATTCGGAAGCCCCAGACGGCACATTCATCCTGATTCAGCAGTTCAGGAAGAACCGCGGCCGCATGAGCCTCAAAGACCTCATCGATGTCCATGATCAGAATCCAATCCGGCTCCGTGTCCTTGATCATCGCGAGCATGACATTGCGGTCGATCCCCTCGTGGAAGAAGCTCTTCTCCCAGCGCAACAGCCGAGTCACCTTGGAACATGCGCGACAGATGGAGGGCGTTGCGTCAGTGGACCCGTTGTCAAGAACCACAATCTCATCTACCACTTCACTGAGCTGATACAAACACTCCTCGGCCCACGGCTCGCCGTTCTTTACGCGGATTCCGGCGGTCAGCTTCATGCTTCTGCCCTCATCACCTGATGGTAGACCGCCATGGTGTCGCGCCCCATCCGCTCCAGTGTGAAATCAGCGGCCCGCGCCAGACCGGCCGTGACCAATGCGCGACGAAGATCATCTTGGGTCAGCACTCGATACAGCGCTTGAGCGATGTCCTCAGCGTCGTAGGGATTAACATATAGACATGCATCACCTCCGACCTCAGGCACCGATGAGGTACGGGAGGCCACGACCGGAACCCCACAACTCATCGCCTCCAGCACCGGCCTTCCGAAGCCCTCATAGAAGGACGGAAAACAGAAGGCGGACGCACCGGAGTACAAAGCCGCGAGTTCAGCATCAGGCACGTAGCCTGTGACGACAATCTCGCCGTGCCGGCCGTCGGGCGGCAGTATTCCCTCTGGATCGTGGACATCGGCGTCCCGGGGGCCAGCCAGGACCAGCAGGGGGCGGTCGATGTCAGTCTCCCGCAGCAACTGAAACGCCCGCAGCATCCCCGCGACGTTCTTGCGTAATTCAACCCGACCAACGACCAGAACGTATGGCCTATCGAGCCCGTAACGCTTGCGAACAGCGATGATGGCTTCAGGGGCTGCCGGCTGAAAGACCTCATTCACCGCTTGGTACACCACCGTCATCTTCTCAGGCGGCAGGCCATAGAAGTGGGTTAGATCGCGACAGGTGTGTTGGGAATCACAGATCACATGGTCGGCACGCTCGAGCCACAGGGGAGCCCACTGCTGGAAGAAACGACACAGCCACGGCGAGGCTAGCTCTGGGAACAGTCGGGGGATGCAGTCGTGCACGGTAGCGACATAACGGCAGGATTTGATCAGGGGCAAGCCAAAGGCCGGACTATGGTACACGTCCGCGCCCTCGGCTAATAGCAACTCCGGCAGCTCAAGTTGCTCCCAGAGATCAGCACCGGGAATAGGCAGAAACGCGCGGTCATAATTCGACAGCGACATGAGAGGTCGGAGAGCTTCAGGGTCCCCTACAAGGGTAAAGCTCTCGGTGGTTCGGCAACGGGACAGGCCGCGCGTCAGGGCGGCGGTGTAGTGACCGATCCCTGACATGCCTGTGTTGCCGATTGAGCCAGCATTCAAAACGATCCGCATATGCCCCCCGGTTTCCCGTTGATGAGTCACGGATTTCGCCAGGAAGTGCAGAGTCACCTTCTACGAAGATTCAGAGTCGGCAGTTGCCGGAGAAATCCTCTGAAAGCCCCCCAGCACTGGACATTTCGGAGAGCCCTGGATTGCAGTACCACCGAGTTTCGGCTGACCCCGCACGCTGCGCCTGATCCCGCTGGCTCCGTAACCAGACATATGTCCCACGTGCCCGACAGAAGGCGTGCGGAGGTCAGTTCGTGAGAAGGTGCAACTTGCCATCCCTCCTCGCCAGCATACGCTAACGCATCTCATTTGCCCAAGGGGCCGTCAGTTGTAGATGGCGTGGATGCGATGAGGCTGCACACGCCTGAGTCATTCCTACCTTACCTCTTGGCATGCCTGTGGTGATCGTGTCCTGCAGGAAAGACGTGGCCTCGGTTGCACCTGAAGGATTTCCCTTATCCTGTGAGGAAGCAGATGTTTGGGGGGAGATTCCCAGCCTCTATCTCCGTCTCCCCCGCAGCCAATCCGCCGCAGCACTCTTCCGCCTCAGGGATGGTGCCGCTGCGCGGCCCGAAGTTCGTAGGGGGCTCCAATGGCAGATCGCAATGACTTCTGGTTCCCGCCCGGAAAAGGCGTTCAGATCGGCTGGCATTTTGTACCTGATGGTATGATCCACGTCGGCGCAGGGCTACGGGCCGTGTCCGGAGGGAGTGTGGAGCCTGCACTGATAGACCCGCGGCTGGCAATTGGTGAACCCACAGCAGGCAGCGTTCAGATCGGGTACTGGCCCTCGTACGACAGGCTGACGCCAGATTGCCGAGCCACGTATCTCAACTGGCTTGCGACGGGGCGATCTGACCCTGGCATTGACATCGGATATGTCTTCCTCTTCTTCTACGGTCTCGAGCGTCGACTATTGGTCGATTTGAAGCCCTCAGACTCCCCCACCAGTGAATGGCAGTACCTTCTCGCAGAGCTGCGTCGATTGCTGTCAATCTACGGGGCCAGCGGCTCCTTTCACGGCTACGCCTCCTCACTTATCGACTTCTGCGTGGCGCTGTCGCAACCTGTTGCTGACAATTTGCCACAACCGCCTCGCGAACGCGTCGGCTATGATCTTCCTGTTTCACTGAAGTATGCGTTAGGTACACTTTCTGCTCAGGCTAAGCCCATTCCCTGGGAGTGGGCGTTCTCCTGGTACGTCTGCCACCCGCAGACTTCCTTGCGCACACCAGCCAAACGATGTTCTAAGGAATTCAGGGCATTGTTTGGTTGGCGCTACGTTGCTGCCCTCGGCCACGGGCTCGTTGTCGAGCCCAATAAGACGATGCTGGCAGTCGAGCATCGGCCAGCCAGCGCCTCGTTCATGGGCAGGTCGTTTGTTGCGAAAACGACAGTACCCGACGTGACAGTGCTGAAGCGCCCCTTCGCCACGGTGAGCAAGCTGGGCGAACAATGTGAACTTGACCTTGAGCCGTTCTCCCGCTGGCTTGGCCGCAATCCCGAGCGGCGGGGGGATCTTGAGGCTGTGGCACTACTGCCGGATGAGCTTGCTCGTGGACATAGGGGCAGTGCGGTCGCAGAGATGAGGCAGTGGGCAGAGGAACGGCTCCAAAACCAGCCGAGGATCGCGCTGCAGGCAGATGACCTGCTTAAGTGGACGCCGTCTCCTGCGGCCGACAAGCTCTCCAAGAAGGAGGCCGTGCTCTTTGCCCAACTGCTCGGCAAGCTGGGCTACGGGCTTGAGCCGGACGTACGGTTTGGTGGACCCTGCCTGAGGAAGGGGGACATGGCCACCATCTTTCGGTTGCCCCAGGACGCGGCATCAGCGGCTTCGGACGAATACTTGGCTGCGACGCTGTTGACGGACTTGTTTGTGGCCGTTGCGGCTGCAGATGGGCAACTTGGGAAGGAAGAATACGGTCTTTTGGTTTCGCACATGAGAGACCAAATGGACTTGTCGGCGAAAGAGGCCACCCGTCTCAACGCTCATATCTGGTGGCTCTATCACGCCAAGCCGAGTATCAAGGGCATACAGAAGCTCTTCGTCGGCGTTGGCGCGGACCAGACCAGCGCCCTTTGTCAATTCCTCACGCAGGTTGCGTGCGCCGACGGTGTCGTTTCGCCCGACGAAGTCAGCGTACTGGTGCGGGTGTACGAGATGCTGGGGCTTGACCAAGGCCAAGTTCACCGTGATATCCACTCCTGCATATCAGGAATCTCGGCACCGTCGGCCGATCCCGACAGTGCGGCGGGGGACCGGGCGCGTCGAGACGCACCAAGATCATCACTCGGTACGGAGCCTACAGGCAGCAGGCGGCAGCTTGACATGAGTCTAATTCAGCGGAAGATCGCTGAGACGGCGAAGATCGCAGATGTGCTGACGGGCATCTTTGAGGAGGAGGACGAAGCAGTCGCGCCAGGCGCTGGCGAGCAGGCGGCGGTGAGTGTGGCGGGGCTCGACCAAGCGCATGCGCTGCTTCTTCACGATTTGCAGGAACACAATTCGCTGGCGCGGGGCCAGTTCGACGAAATGGCGGCGAGGCGTTCTCTACTTCCAGACGGGGCTTTGGACGCGTTGAACGAGGCGGCGCTGGACGCGTGTGACGAGATGGTTTGCGAAGTTTGCGGTGATGTGATTCAGGTCAATGCTGACATATTGAAGGAGATGCTGGCGACATCATGATGCCCGACATCAAGCCCAGAGATCGTGACGCGATTATCCAGTCCCTGCGAGCAGGGGTGGTTCCGAGAACGGGCCATCAGCACATACAGGTAGGCCGAGCAGATGAAGTAACCGCCCTGGTCGGTGACATCGACCGCATTTCCGACGGAGGGGCTGCGATCCGCTTCATTATCGGTGAATATGGGTCCGGCAAGACGTTCTTCCTGTTTCTTGTCCGCGCCATTGCTTTGCAGAAGAAGCTGGTGGCGACCCATGCCGATTTGGCCCCGGAGCGGCGTTTGTACTCGACCGGCGGACATGCCCGGGCATTGTACGCCGAGCTGATGCGCAACATATCCACCCGCGCCAATCCCGATGGTGGGGCACTGCCCAGCATAGTCGAACGGTTTGTAAGCTCAGCCCTGAATGAAGCACAAGCAAACGGCACAAACGCAAGCCGGGTGATCCAGGCACGGCTTGAGCAGTTGAGCGAGATGGTGGGCGGATATGATTTCGCGCAGGTGATTGGTGCCTATTGGCGCGGGCACGACACCGGCAACGAGGTACTGAAGTCGGATGCTGTGCGGTGGCTACGGGCTGAATTTTCCACTCGCACCGATGCACGAGGCGCGCTGGGCGTACGAACGATCATAGATGATACAAACGCCTACGATCACCTGAAGCTCATGGCTCGTTTTGTGCGGCTGGCCGGCTTCGGCGGCTTCCTTGTCTGCATGGACGAGATGGTGAATCTCTACAAACTGACAAACACTACCGCGCGAAGTTCGAATTACGAGCAGGTTCTGCGCATCGTGAATGACGGTCTTCAGGGAATATCGTGCGGGTTGGGGATCATGTTCGGCGGGACCCCGGAGTTTCTCACCGATACGCGCAGGGGCCTATATAGCTACGCGGCACTGCAGTCGAGGCTTGCCGAGAATAGCTTCGCCGTCAACGGTTTGGTAGACTACTCCGGCCCTGTGATACGCCTGCCCAATCTTACTCCCGAAGATTTCCTGGTGTTGCTGACTCGTTTGCGGCACCTGCACGCATGCGGCGATGTCTCGCGTTACCTGATACCAGACGAAGCGCTGCATGCGTTCATGGATCATTGCTCAAGCCGAGTCGGTGACGCCTACTTCCGAACGCCGCGCAACACGATCAAAGCCTTCCTGGATCTGCTTGCTATCTTGGAGCAGAACCCAGAATCCTCGTACGTCGATCTAATTGGGACGGTGGCGATAGATCAGGAAATTAACACCGACCTGCTACCGCTAACGGACGAGGATGAACCCGAGGCAACCGCCACGGAAGGCGATGACGATGAACTTGCCTCGTTCAGGCTCTGAATTGGGTCAGTACCCCGACGGAGGGGGCGCATTCGAACAGCTGCATCCCTCGGTGCAGCGATGGGTCTATTCACGCGGCTGGTCCAAGCTGCGCGACATTCAGGAACAAGCCGTAGTGCCGATTCTGGCGGGGGAAGACGTCGTCATCGCTGCGCCAACAGCTGCCGGCAAAACGGAGGCCGCGTATCTGCCGATCTGCTCATCTATAGTGGGCGAGGAGACAACAGGCCTTAACGTCCTCCACGTGAGCCCGCTCAAGGCGCTGATCAATGACCAGTACCAGCGGCTCGAGGACCTGTGCGCCGACTTGGAGGTGCCTGTCCACAAGTGGCATGGGGACGTGGCACAGAGTAAGAAGCAGTCTGTGGTAAGGGAACCTGCTGGCATCCTGCTGATAACGCCTGAGTCACTTGAGGCGATGTTCGTCGTTAGGGGGCAGCAACTCCCGCGGCTGTTTGCATCGCTGCGTTACGTAGTGGTTGATGAGTTGCACGTCTTTCTCGATACAGAGCGAGGGCAGCAACTGCAGTCTCTCCTGCACCGGCTGGAACTCTTGCTGCGAAGGCACGTGCCCAGGATCGGGCTGAGCGCCACCTTAGGGGATATGCAACTTGCTGCCAAGTACCTGCGTCCGACCGGCAAGCATGCCCCACGGCTAATCGTGGGTGCCAGAGGAGGTAAGGAGCTTCGACTTGCTATCCGCGGCTACAAAGATACCGGGCCGGCCGCCGCCAATAAGGATGATTCCGACAACCATCGAGTCCCCGCATCGCATGCGATTGCGGATTGCCTTTTCGAAAAGCTCCGTGGCACCAACAACCTCATCTTTGCCAATAGCCGGTCAAACGTCGAGTTGTATGCCGACCTTCTTCGCGAGATGTGCGAACAGAGGCGAGTGCCGAATGAGTTCGGCGCGCATCACGGCAACCTCTCGAAGGAGATCCGAGAGGAGACAGAGGAGCGTCTTAAGCGATCTGAACTTCCCTTCAGCGCCGTCTGCACAAACACCCTCGAACTCGGTATCGACATAGGCAATGTCGAGAGCATCGCGCAGATCGGATCGCCCCCCAGCGTGGCCAGCATCAGGCAACGCTTAGGGCGGTCTGGACGGGGAGAAGGCAAGCCTGCCATACTTCGGCTGTTCGTAACCGAGCGCGAACGCAACCCACGAACCCCGCCCCAGGATCTCATCAGGGCCCACCTGGTTCAGTGCATCGCGATGGTGAACCTGCTCCTACGCCACTGGTGCGAACCCTCGTCAGATCAGGCACTCCATCTCTCCACTCTCGTTCAGCAGGTGCTTTCCATTCTCGCCCAGCTTAGTGCCGCCCATCCCCAGCCGCTCTGGGAGGCACTTTGCCGGACCGGCCCGTTCGAGCATGTTGATCAACGGACCTTTGCCCGTCTGCTCAAGAGCATGGGAACGAACGATCTGATCTCGCAAGACGCGAGTGGGATGCTCATGCTCGGAGCTGAGGGTGAGCGAATTGTCAACCATTACGGGTTCTATTCAGCCTTTGTCTCAGCAGAGGAATACCGTATTGTCACCAGTGGGAAAACTCTCGGCACCCTTCCCGTGGATTACCCCGTAACCGAGGGCATGTACATCATCTTCGCCGGTCAGCGGTGGTTAGTGCTTGCAGTCGATGGTCATAGCAAGGTCATTGAGGTGACGCCCGCGGCCACAGGCAACGTACCCCTCTTCTCGGGCTCGGGCGGCATGATACATGATCAGGTTCGCCAGGAGATGCTGGCCATCTACCAAGCAGAAGATGTTCCGGCATTTCTCGACTCAACTGCTCGCTCTCTATTGTCTGAAGGCAGGCAATCCTTCAGGCAATTAGGCCTCAACGCATCTCCAACTCTGCAGATGGGCAACGACATGTTGCTCTTTTGCTGGATGGGGGATCGCGTGCTGAATACCTTGTGTCTGCAGTTGGCGAACTCGGGGTTCAAATCGGCCAGGGATGGCGTCGCTATTCTCGTGGAGAACTGCACTCAGGCGGCGCTGACTGAGCACCTTCGAGTGTTGCATGCCGCTGGGCTCATGGAAGGCACAGAACTGGCCGCTCTTGCCAAGAACAAAGACAGCGAGAAGTATCATTGGTGTCTGGATGAGGAACTGCTCTGTCTTGACTACGCGTCGACGTATCTCGACCCGGTCGGTGCGGCTACTACAATCGCCAGCCTACTAATGCGCATGGAATAGTGCCATCGCAGTAAGACAAGAGGTCTGCCGCAATCCATCATCTCCTGGGCCATCGGTCGTCTCCGCGCGGGCGTGGATCGAGCATGAGCCGGTCGATCTCGTACAAGACGCTAAGGCCGCGGCCGGTCGCCAGCATCAGGGCGGTTCGGGACCTGGTGCCCCTTTCTCCTCGGCGTCCGCACAGGTATTAGTTTCTCCTGCTCCAGGTACCGGCGGATCTCACGCACCCTCCTGCCGCCTGAGTTCAGCAGATCCTGATCGTCCTCATTCTTGTAGCCATGGAACTCGAAGCGGAGTGGGTAAAGGCCTTGCCTAAATGCTTGCCTGACCAGGTCCGCGTTCTCCGCTTGCCCCTCGGATTTGAGTAACTCCTCGATAACGAACTTCCGAAACCTCGTCGACTTCTCGAGCTCGCCGCTCTGGCGCCTATAGCGGATCGCAAAGCGGTTGAGTTGCGCGAGCCACTTTCGCTTGTTGTCGGGCGTGATCGGGACCATGTTGAAGATTGAGGTCTTCCATAGTTCGAGCTTCATTTGCCAAAGAATCTTGTTCTGCAGATTGGCGCCGAAGTAGAACGGCAAGTAATCGAACCGTAGGCACTGAGAGAATGGTGCTGACGAGCCGGCGCGAGTAGTGGCATCTGCCGACGCGCCTCCAAACTCAGATTCGCTGTAAGCCTCCTCCATTTCCTCACGATACTCCAGCAAAGCCAGCACTCCCTCTTCCGCCAGGATGCGCTGGGCCTCCTGCGTCTCCACCTCCGGGGCGCAGCGCCAGCGTCTGCCGGTCCGCGCGCTACGCGGCCCATAGTTTAGGTGGTCGAGCCAGGGTTTCCCCTCATCAGGGATGATAAGCCCGTGCTCGATCCAGGCTGAAGCCCACTTCTGCCATTTACCCGCCCAAAGCTCCCGGTATCGATCGGTGTCAGAACAGCGTCCATCGAGGATGTCGAGCGCTGTCACGAAGTCGAGTTCGTAGTACGGCAGTAGCCGATGACCCCAAAAGATGGGCTTCAGGGTTCCCTCCTTTGCCATCAGTTCCAGGTAGAAGTAGGGATACACCCACTCGTCATGTTCATCAGCGATCACCCCCGGATTCTGCTTGCAGAGCTCGACCAGATGCGACAAATCGATCGGCAACTTAGTGCCGCGAGGCATGCCGCTCTTCAGGGTTGACAGGGAAACGCGCAGTTGGCTGTAGTCGGCAATCGCCTGGCCGGGGAAGTTGGGCAGCGCGAACGGGGCCGTGGGCAGGATCAGCGGGTGATCTCCAAGGCGGTCTAGAATGAGGTCGCCGCGCATGAGATGCCACGGTTCCTCACGCATCGTCTCGAACAGCGAGGCGGCACTGAGATCAGCCACAACGGTAACCTCCATGAATGCGGACAAGTGTGCGGTCTTGTCCGCTGCGCTACCCCCAGGCGAGCTGCGACAATCGTAGCATGCCAACTCCGGACGAACCCAAACTCCACGACAGCGCGAAGTTGGAAGCTTGTCAAGAGCATTCATCTCCCCTTGTGGTGGACGCACGTAGGGTGTTGCCCGCACCGGAGGACCGGGTGGTTCCAGGCGGTTCCGCCGTTGCTCCTGACCGCGCCCGTCGGGGCGCGACCGAAAAGAGCGGCATCGGCCTGAGTGAAGCTGTCGAACTTCTTGAAAATCACGCGGCCAATGGTCGGCGCCTCTCCCCCCTTACGGTCTCAGCCTATCGGGGCGATTTGCTCGCCTTCGCCGCCTGGCGGGAACGAGAAGAGCTGTCCCTACAGGTTGAAAAGGTTCTGCCCGCGGAGATTGAGAGCTACCTCGCCGACTGCCCCGAGGCCAGCCCCGCTACTCTTCGGCGGCGCCTCGATGCCCTCTCCAGTCTCTACAAGTTCCTGCTCAAGCGCGGCCTGGCGGACAACAATCCGGTCGTGCAAGTTGACCGTCCCCGGTTGCCGGACAACCGCCGCGCCTACCTCACTGAAGAGCAGATGGGCCAATTGGCCGCAGTCGTTGAAGACACTCCCAAACGGGCCATGCTGCTCCTGCTATGTCTGCTCGGGCTTCGTCGCTCCGAGATCGTGAACCTCAACTGCGGGGACATCGACCTCACCGCCCTGCGCCTGGAGATCATCCAGTCCAAGGGCGGACACTCCCGCACGCTACCCATCCCCGCCGACCTGGAGCCGGTACTCCGGCATCAGTTGGCGGACAGGGACGGCGCGCCCGGCGAGCCACTCTTCCTCTCCCACACCAAGAGCCGCCTCTCGCGCTCGGTGCTGGCCCGCGCCTTCAGCAAGTGGCTCGCACTCGCCGGGCTTGAGGGGCTTGGTCTCTCCCCACACTCATGCCGCCACGGCGCGGCTTCGAGGTGGCTCAAGGCCGGCCTCACCATCACCGAAGTCCAGGCCTTGTTGGGCCATCGCGATTCATCTACGACCGGAAAATACTGCCACGCCTCGCTTGATGAAATCTCCGCCGCGATGTCGGACAAGCTGCGGCCCCTGGGCCAGCAGGCGCCGGCAGCCAACGCCGCAGTGGATGGCGAGTGGGGTGAGGTGCTGGCGGAGCTCACACCAGAGCAAGATGCCGCCCTACTCTCCCTCGCCCGTTCGATGCTGGCCCCGGCGCACGCCAGAGCGCCGTAGAAACCTACTCTCTTCAGCCGCTGCAATGATGATAGAACAAACGTTTGAGAGGAGTCAAGATGATGAACAAGCAGCCCAATAACCGGCTGAGTCTGCACTCGGAACAGGGCGGAACAAATGAGTCACCAGGCTCAGCGTCGACGCTGGAGGGCTTCGCTGGGCTTCTCGCCCAGACCGCCGCGCAGCACGGCCTCAGTGACGCACCAGTGGAAGCGCAAGAGAGCGATATTCAGCCTGCAGACGACGGTTGCGAAAGCCATACGGCGTGAGGCGGCTCAATGCAGTCAGCGCAGCCAACCCATACAACTCGCTCAGGAGCCCCCCAAAGCCCTACACGGCTATGTTGTATTGGTTTAGCATGCAATGAAAGTATATCAATGCTTGACGAAACAGTTGCACTAAAATACAATGCAACTCAGGGAACAGGAGGCAGAAGGTGACTACGAATGCAGCGGTCGAGCAGAGGCCCATCCGCAACGTCGGCCTCTACATCAGATACTCCACCGAAGAGCAGAAGGCCAAGTCCTTCTCGGAGGAGATGCAGACTGAACAGTGCCTGCAACGCTTCGAGGCGGTCTACGGTAAGATCCCCCACAACCTGCGGGTGTTCAAGGACCTCGGCAAGTCTGGCGCCATTGGCCTGGACAACCCGGCCTTCGGGGGCAAGGAACACCGTGAAGGCCTCGAGGCTCTCCTCAACGCGATGGCCGACGGCGAGTTGGACCTGGTACTGTGCTATAGTCAGGACAGGTTAGCCCGCGACGAGTTCCTCTGGCACTACATGAACGCCACGATCTTCCAGAAGCATCGCATCCCGATCCTCTTCGCCCGGGAGGGGCATGATCTTCTCACTGAGGAGGGGCAGATGATCGGCACCCTCCACGCTCTCGCCGCGTCTCTGGAGCGGCGCAAGGCCAGCCGCAACGTCGTGGCCTCGTGTCAGCGCCGGGCGTCGGAGGGTTACCTCACCTTGCCGCCCTACGGGTGGGAATTCGACCCGACCCAGGTACCCGGCCCCCGTGTGCGTCGGCGCATCGTGTGCAACGAGGCCGAGGGCGCCATCCTGCTCGAGAGCTTCAGCCGGTACACGTCCGGATGGCCGACGGCCGAGATGGTGCGCGACCTCAACGGCCGGCGCATCCTGTCGCCCAGCGGCGGTCACAACTGGACGACCGACGGGTTGCTCAAGGTACTGGCTAACCCGGTGCATGCGGGCCTCGTCAGGCACAAGAACCGGCTCTATCCTGGCCAGCATGCCCCGCTGCGATACTGGTCGCCCGAGCAGCGGGACCTGCTCCTACTGCGCATCGAGGAGCGGCGCGACCACCCCCTCAAGATCAAGGCGGTCGAGGACTACCTGCTGGCCGGCATTCTCTTCTGCAAGCACTGTGGCCGGCGCCTGGTTGCCAACCGCAGCTGGCGCCGCAATGTGCAGCAGTACAGCTGTCATTCGCCACAGACCGAGGGCCAGCATCGGCGCCGCGGGAAGGACGGGAAGCTCGGGGACGTCCGGTCGTGCCCGGGCATTTCGCGCCGCGCCGATGAGTTGGAGGCGGCAATCATCCAGGCCGTGCGCGACCTCGCCAACTCCCCGGCGGTGCAGAAGATGGCCCAGGACCGCCTGCAAGCGGCAATGGACGAAAAGGATACCCGCCTACAGGATGAGCTGGCCGGGGTGACCAAGGAGGTCGCCCGCGTCCAGCAGGGGTTCACCCGGCTCTTCGCCATGCTGGACGAAGACAAGATCCAGCCCGACGAGTTCGAGGCCGAGAACGACCGCCGCCGAGCCGAGCAGGAGGCGCTGGAGAATCGGCGGGCCCGCCTGGAGGCCGAGATCGCCCAACGCCGCAGCCGGCTGGCGGAGTTGACGGCCGCGCTGGAGCTACTGCGCGACTTCGACCGCCTATGGGACAAGATGACGATGGGAGAGCGCAAGGAACTCCTGCGCCGCATCGACCCGCACATGACCATCCGGCGCGAGGACGATCTTCACATCGTCACGATCCGCCCCGGCTGGACCGAGCCCATCGAGATCACGTTCGTGTGTCGGCCGAGGACGAAGTCCTGGACCCCCGGCCCGGACGCACCGTTGACCAGGGCGCAGATCTCCCTGCTGTGGTGCTGGCGTGAAGGCATGGCCCTCGACGAGATCGCGCAGGCGCGGCACATCGCTTTGACGACGGTCTGGTGGATGCGGGACCAAATCTACAAGCGGCTGTTGGTCAAAGACCTCGACGAGGCGGTCGAGTTGGTGAAGGGTCGACTGGATCGGTGCCGCAAGACGGTCAAGACGGAGGGCCGGTTCAACAGACGGCCCGCGCAGAACCCCACCGTGCTGTCCGAGCCGTTGATGGCGGTCCTGCGCCTCATGGCCGAGGACAATAGCGGCAACGAGATCGCCGCGGCCCTCAAGAAGGACAAGAGCACCGTGAGCCGGCAAATGACGGCCATCTGTAACCGGCTGGCGGTCCACAGTCGCGACGAGGCCGTGGCGCGGGCCCGTGAACTCGGGCTGATCTGAACCCGTTGTACCATCGCCATACCCGGCGGCCTGGGCCTGAAGTCCGGGCCGCCGGTGCTTTCGTCAGAAGAGTGTCAGCGCCGGTTGCTGCCGTTGGGGCGGAGCGGCTGTGGCCCGCGACCGCCGCACTTGCTCGCCCGGCAACCTACTGCTCGGGATGTCGGGCGGCCAGTATGGCAACAGGCTGTCCTTGATGAGGTATTCGACGCCCGGCTTGCTGTTGAGGGCGGGGATGAGCCTGTCCACGAAGGCCTGCCAGTCAATCTGCTCCACCCGCGCCCGAAGCTCGGGCTCGAGCAGATGCAGGTGATTGAGTTTGCCGATCTTCCACGCGTCCACATGCGGCGCCGCGTGCTCAATCAGTTGGAGGGCCTGGTCGGGATCGATCACCGGCTCCAACGACAGCCATGTCCTGACCCCCGCGTCATGCGCGATCGTCAGCGCCTGCAGACGGTCCTCGATGGGTGACGCCCCCGGCTCCCATAGCTGACGGTCCGCGTCATCCATGAAGATGATGGTTTGCCCCAGCCACCCGCCTCCTGCGACGAAGAGGGGAACATCATCCTGCATCGCCTGCAAGCCGTTCTTCGTGCAGACCTGCCAGGGCAGATTGTGTTCGTTGAGAAGCTGCAGGGCCTGCCGCGTCAGACGATGTTCACGCTCTGCCG
>JBDKRC010000118.1:0-1641 GCA_039683575.1 Armatimonadia bacterium
CCACCACCAGCGCCCAGTTCGCCTACGATGCGTTGGGGCGGCGGGTGAGCAGGGTGCTCAACGGCGCGAGCACCATCTACCAGTATGACGGTCTGGACGCCATCCGGGAGAGCGGGGCTGGCGGGGAGGCAGAGCCGGCCCCGAAAAATAGGACAGGCGTTTAAGTGGAAACTCTGCTCTACTGGACGGGCGACTTCCCCGTCCCACAAGGAGAGCAGCCATGAAACGTCCCCGTCGGAATCACGCGCCCGCCTTCAAGGCCAAGGTGGCCCTGGCGGCCCTGAAGGGCGACCGGACGCTCGCCGAACTCGCGCAGCAGTTCGACGTCCATCCCAACCAGATCACGCAGTGGAAGACCCAACTCCTGGAGCGGGCGATGGATCTCTTCGCGACGCCGGCCGACCGGGATGCTACGGCCCCGGATGTGAAGGCCCTCCACGCGAAGATCGGCCAGTTGGCCATGGAGAACGAGTTTTTGGCCGGCGCGCTCGGTCGGTTCCCCGATGCGAGCGGCACGCGATGATCGACCACCAGCACGCCTTGCCGGTGACCCAGCAGTGCCAGCTCCTGGCGCTCGCCCGGTCGTCGGTCTACTACACGCCCCAGCCGATCTCGCCGGCGGATCTGACCCTGATGCGCCAACTCGACGAGCTGCATCTCCAGCGTCCCTTCGCCGGCAGCCGGATGCTCCGGGACCTGCTGCGCCTCCGGGGCGTCGTCGTGGGACGCAAGCACGTGGCCACCCTGATGCGCCGGATGGGCCTGGAGGCCCTCTACCGGCATCCCCGCACGTCCCAGCCGCACCCGGGGCACCGGGTGGTCCCGTACCTGCTCCGCGAGCTGGAGATCCTGCGGCCCAATCAGGTCTGGGCGATGGATATTACCTACCTCCCGATGCGCCACGGCTTCCTCTACCTGGCGGCCGTGCTGGACTGGGCGACCCGGCGGGTCCTGGCCTGGCGATTGTCCAACACCCTGACCACCGACTGCTGCCTCGACGCCCTGGAGGCCGCGATCCAGGCGTGCGGCTGTCCGGGGATCCTGAACACCGACCAGGGCAGCCAGTTCACCAGCGCGGCCTTCGGCAGCCTGGTCCAGCAGCACGGCATCGCCTTCAGCATGGACGGCAAGGGCGCCTGGCGCGACAACCTCTTCGTGGAACGGCTCTGGAAGAGCGTCAAGTACGAAGAAGTCTATCTGCATGCCTATGACACCCCGGCCGAGGCGCAGCGACACCTGGCGCTCTATTTCACCTTCTATAACCAAGGCCGCCCACACACGGCGCTGGACGGGCAGACCCCGGATATGGTCTACTTTGCCCCGCTGCCCCAGCTCGAGGCAGCGTAACGTGAACCCCGCAGAGCTTCACTTAGAACGCCTCGCTTCCTGTCCAGCTCCCTGGGGCCACCGCTTTCCATTGCTGCCATTCGCTTCATAGCAAAGGAATCGGCAAGACTTGGCAGAGCATCAAAGAGCGATTGTATAGCTGAAGAAGTTGGGGGATGGCAGTGATCGTTCGAATAGGGAAGGGTCAAGCAGAAAGCCTGCACCAACTCAACGTCGGCCTGGCTGAATCGTTCATCCTTGTACAGCCGCGAATGTTTGCCATTTGCCTCTATTCCCGCTGTCAAGCCATAGGCT
>JBDKRC010000119.1:0-6242 GCA_039683575.1 Armatimonadia bacterium
AGCCGCCCGCCGTACTAGTGACGTTGAGACCGAAGTTAGCGTGTATCGGGGCTCGGCCGGTGGCTAGAATGCGAAATTGGGGGTCCTGAGCATTACATAAGTGAGGCGAACGCGGGCAAGCTGGCCTGCTTCGAAACCTGGGACCGGCGCGAGTCTGCATATTCGGACAGGCTGCGCTTGTGGGGCTGGCCAGTGGTGACGGCGGGTGGGACTGTGGATGGGCTTACGCCGAGGTGTGGCCGCGTAGAGATCGGTGGGGTTGGCTGGAGGGGTGGACCGGCGCCAGCCGAACGCGCCCTGAAAGGGCTTAAGTCATCCGGATGAGGCGCGGAGGGGGCCATTTCAGGGCTCTGGGGCTATGAAGGGTACTGGCTGGCCTGTCACGGGCCCTGGTATTTGACCAATCTATTTTACATAACTGCGATTATGTTGATATAAGCGGATTTCGCAGGACGGGTACGTTGGGCTGGCCGGCAGTATGTCCGGGGCGTGAAGCGCTCCTTTTGCAGGACATTCCCCTCTTCGGAGTACAGAGAAAAAGAAAGACCAGGAGCCCGTTTCAGGCTCCTGGTCTCTTCGTTCAGGTGTTGAGGCGGCTTAGCCCTTGATCTCGGGGACGGACTTGAGCGACTCGTCCATCTCTTCCTGGGGCAACTCGTAGTCTTCGAGCTTGCCGCTGAGGAACTTGTCGTAGCCTGCCAGGTCCAGCATGCCGTGGCCGCTGAGGTTGAACAGGATGACCTTCTTCTCGCCGCTCTCCTTGGCTTTCTTAGCCTCGACGATGGCGGCGTGGACCGCGTGCGAGGACTCCGGGGCGACTACCCAGGATTCGGTGCGGGCGAACAGGACGGCGCTTTCGTAGCACTCGGTCTGATAGTAGCTGGTCGCCTCGGCGATGCCCTCGTCCACCAGGACCGAGCACAGCGGGGCGGCGCCGTGATAGCGCAGGCCGCCAGCGTGGATCGGTGCCGGGACGAAGTCGTGGCCCAGGGTGTGCATCCGCATCAGCGGGGTCATGCCGCCCGTGTCGCCAAAGTCATAGCGATATGGCCCACGCGTCAGCGACGGCGTGGCCTTGGGCTCGACCGCGATGATCCTCGTGTTCTTGCCGTTCTTCATCTTCTCGCGGGCGAACGGGAACGAGATCCCGGCGAAGTTGCTGCCGCCGCCGAAGCAGGCGATGACAACGTCCGGGTACTCTCCGGCCATCTCCATCTGGACGAGGGCCTCTTCCCCAATGATCGTCTGGTGGTGCATGACGTGGTTGAGCACACTACCGAGCGAGTACTTGGTGTCGTCACGCTGCACACAGTCCTCGAGGGCTTCCGTGATCGCAATGCCGAGCGAGCCCGGATGGTTGGGGTTCTCTGCCAGGTACTTGCGGCCGATCTCGGTGCGCGGTGAAGGGCTGCGATAGCACGTCCCGCCCCAGGTCTGCATCAGTATTTTGCGGTACGGCTTCTGGTCGTAGCTGACGCCGACCATGTAGACAACGCATTCCATGTCGAACATGGCGCAGGCCATGGAGAGGGCGCTTCCCCACTGCCCGGCACCGGTCTCGGTGGTGATGCGCTTGGTCCCGTCCATTTTGTTGTAAAACGCCTGCGGAATGGCCGTGTTGGGCTTGTGGCTTCCCGCAGGGCTCACATACTCATGCTTGTAGTAGATGTGTGCCGGGGTGTCGAGGGCCTTCTCCAGTTCAACGGCGCGGTAGATCGGGGTCGGCCGGTAGAGTGCGTAGGCGTGACGCACTTCATCGGGGATTTCGATCCAGCGGTCGGTGCTCATCTCCTGCGCGAGCAAGCTCATCGGGAAGATGGGTGCCATATCCTCGGCGGTGAGGGGCTTTTGGGTCACGGGGTGCAGCGGCGGGTCGAGCGGGCGGGGCAAGTCAGGAGCGATGTTATACCACTTCTGCGGCATGTCGCTCAGTCCGAGGTCGATACGTCTCGCAGTCACGGGTGAGACCTCCCTTTGGTCGAGCGGCGACAATAGGTCGCACGACCGAATTGCGTGCGCCTGGCGTTGGCGCGGATGCGACTCTCCAGCGACGCTATACTATTGCCAACCGGCCCCCGGTGTCAACTTCATCAACATCTTGACGGCAGGGATCAGGGGTCAGGTTTCAGGGATCAGGGACGGCGGGCACACGAGGTTGTCATCCTGAACGAAGTGAAGGATCTCGCGGGTTTGGTGGGGGCCGGAGATTCTTCGTCGCAAACGACGCTCCTCAGAATGACACGCGTGTTGGTGGGGGCCGTCGGGGGCAGGGGCCCCGAAACGGCAGGGATCAGGGGTCAGAGGACGACTGGCGTACGAGGTTGTCATCCTGAACGAAGTGAAGGATCTCGGGGGCTTGGTGGGGGCCGGAGATTCTTCGTCGCAAACGACGCTCCTCAGAATGACACGCGTGTTGGTGGGGGCCGTCGGGGGCAGGGGCCCCGGAATGGCAGGAGCCAGGGATCAGGGGGCGGATACAGCCAAGATGTACGCACTACGGCTTTGGTTGCCTGGCCTTCGTGTTGCCTGGAGGATGGTGCTGGTTTGCTCAACCTTTCCGCAAATCAGGTGTTGTCAAGGTTGCCTCGTGACGATATAGTGCTCTGGCCATTATCATCGGCAAACATTAAGGAGGCCGTGCATGCGCAGAGGTTTCACGCTTATTGAGCTTTTGGTCGTTATCGCGATCATCGCGATTCTTGCCTCGATTCTTTTCCCGGTGTTCGCCAAGGCCCGCGAGAAGGCCCGGCAGTCCAGTTGTCTGTCCAATGTGAAGCAGTTGGCCATGGGTTGCATCAGCTATGCGCAGGATTATGATGAGGAACTCCCCCGTGGCGCTCACAGCGCCGACAGTTCCTGGGGGCCCGGCGACACTAGCTGGCGCGTCATGGTTCTGCCCTACTGCAAGAACGTCCAGATCTTCCAGTGCCCAAGCAACAAGATCTCCACTGGCGCGTTCGATGGCTCGGTTGTTGACGGGGATCAGAATGCGGGCTATGCGCTCAACTACAGCCACTACAACGCTGGCGCGCCGACGCCGCCGTCGGGCGCAAGCCTGGGGTCGGCCGAAGATGCTTCCTCCGTGGTACTGCTGTGGGAGTCGACCGGTTCCTTCTACGTCGGCATCCCCGAGAACACCCACGGCTACATCCGCACCGATGCTGCGGCCAAGCGCCACAATGACGGCCAGAATTGCGCTTTCATTGACGGCCACGCGAAGTGGTTCAAACCCGGCGCGCTTTGCCCCGCCAGCGGCGACTGCCTCCTCTCCCTCGAGCAGGAGTAGTCAAGGCAGGTACCAGAAACGGCTGGAATATGGGCCCGGAGGCGACGCTTCCGGGCCGTTTTTCTTCGTTCCATTGGTAGGCTGTACCTCAAGCCTTCCGCAAATCGGGTATTGTAAACGTTAAGGCACAGCGATATAGTGGGCTCAGCCATCATCGTCGGCAAACAACAAGGAGGTCGTCCAATGCGCAGGGGTTTCACGCTTATTGAGCTTCTGGTCGTAATCGCGATCATCGCGATCCTCGCATCCATTCTTTTCCCCGTGTTCGCCAAGGCCCGCGAAAAGGCCCGGCAGTCCAGTTGTCTCTCTAATGTGAAGCAGTTGGTAGTAGGCTGCATCAGCTATGCGCAGGACTACGACGAGCAGTTGCCGTACGAGGACCTCGACATCAACGGCAGCGGTAGCGAAGACGCCGGCGACATGAGCTGGCGCAGCATGGTTCTGCCGTACTGCAAGAACGTGCAGATCTACCAGTGCCCCAGCAACAAGAACCCGGGCACGCCCATCTACAACGGCGCGGCCGGCGACTATGACCAGAAGGCCGGTTACGCCATTAACGTCCAGCACTGGGGCACCGGCGCTCCCACGCCTCCGTACGGCGCGTCACTCGGACAGGCCGAAGACGCCTCCTCTGTCGTCTTTCTCTGGGAGTCAACGGGCACCTATGAGATCGGTATAGAGAGCAACAGCCACGGCGACGTCCGCAGCGATGCGGCAGCCAAGCGGCACAACGACGGTCAGAATTGCGCGTTCATTGATGGCCACGCCAAGTGGTTCAAGCCAGCCGCGCTCTGCCCCGCCAGTGGCGACTGCCTGCTCACGCTCGAGCAAGAGTAGTCTCCCCCACTCCGCAGTTACGAAGAGCCCCGGCAGAAATGCCGGGGCTCTTTTGCGTTCTGCGCCGCCTCTAACGGTCTCCGGACGGCCTTATTGTGAAATAGTTGCTATAGCGGGAGTGTTTCCTGGGTATACATCATTTATAAGGCCACAATCCCGCGGCATTCAAGGAGGCTGTTTTCATGCGCAGGGGTTTCACACTGATCGAGCTTCTGGTGGTCATTGCGATCATCGCGATCCTCGCGTCGATCCTCTTCCCGGTGTTCGCCAGAGCTCGGGAAAAGGCCCGACAGACAAGTTGTCTGTCCAATATCAAACAGTTGGCGCTCGGCTGCATCATGTACGCCGAGGACTATGACGAGCAGTTGCCGTATGAAGACCTCGACATCAACGGCAGCGGCACTGAAGACGCCGGCGACATGAGCTGGCGCAGCATGATTCTCCCCTACTCGCGCAACGTGCAGATCTTCTTCTGCCCCAGTGACCGCGCTCCGGCCGGTACGCGCTATGACGGCAGTGCGGGCGACTACAGTCAGGTTGCCGGATACGCAATCAACGTTTCCCACTGGGATCCAGGGGCCCCCACGCCGCCATTTGGCGCTTCCATGGGACAGGCCGAGGACTCGGCGTCAGTGGTCTTGCTGTGGGAAAGCACCGGCACCTACGAGGTCGGCCAGCAGTCTAACAGCCACGGCTACGTCCGCACCGACGCCGCCGCCAAGCGTCACAACGACGGTCAGAACTGTGCCTTCATCGATGGCCACGCCAAGTGGATGAAGCCCACGGTATTCTGTCCGACCACCGGCGACTGTCTCCTCAGCCTCGAACTGGAGTGAGGCAGAGGTCAGGGATCAGGGTTCAGGAATCAGAAGAGGCAAACGACTGGGCCCGGCAGCATTTGCTGCCGGGCCCTTTCTTGTGAGGACTGAGGCTTTTGGGGGCGTCATTCTGGGAGGCGCCGTCTGCGACGAGGAATCCCGTGCCTGCCCCGAAGATTCTTCGCTTCGCTCAGAATGACAAAGCTTCGCTCAGAATGACAGCACTCCGCCTAGGATGACAGAACTCCGCACAGGGATGACAGAACTCCGCTCAGGATGACAAGAGGGGATGGGGCTACCCTGCTTGCGGGCGCCTTAGGCGCTCTACTAGCTCCCTGGTTGCCCCCATCGGATCCTCGGCTTGACTGATTGCCGACACAACTGCCACCATCTGGGCCGGGCTGTACCGCAGTTCGCCGACGTTCTCAACCCTGATCCCGCCTATGGCGCAGACAGGGATGCGTACCGCGGCCTGGATCTCTTCAAGCCCCTGCAGGCCGACGACGGCGCGTTCCGGATCCGTGGCGGAAGCGAAGACTGGTCCGATGCTCACGTAGGTCGCGCCCTGGCGCTCAGCCTCGCGAGCATCAGCGAGGCAGCGTGCTGTGACGCCGACGATGGCGCTCGGGCCCATCAACCGCCGCGCCAGCGCCACCGGCATGTCATCACCCTCGACATGTACGCCCTCGGCCGTGCACGCAAGAGCCACATCGCACCGCCCGTAGACCACCATCGGCACCTTCGCCTGCCGGCATGCCCACACAAGCTCTGTGGCTTCAGTGACCATCTCCCGGGTGCTCAGTCCGGTGCCATCGTACTGCACCATCCCGGCACCTCCAGCCACGGCGGCCTGAACCAGGTCGCGTAATGGCCGCCCCTGAGCCCGCCCGGCCCCCACGACGAAGTACAGGCGTGAACGCAGCTCCAACGGGGATAGCCTAAGGCTCTGGAATATGTTGCGCATTGCTTTCGATTGTGCCGTAACCGAGTTTTGCGTATTATCGGGTTATAGGTTTGACCACCTTAGCATTTTAGCAGTTTTTGCGTTTGGAGTGGGGAAGTTTCGCTCAAGCTTCAATCAAACGTTACCCCACCGCCGTCATGACCGTCAGCTCTCCCCCACCGTGGCACTCGCCAGTCCAACTAACCCGGCTCTTCCTCAATGAGTGTGGGCAGAACCTATTGACATGTCGTAAGTACGTGCTGCAGCGAGGGCAACTGTCCGCAGCGTTGCAGTATTTTGAGCATGAAGAATTGGACGTCGCGGAAGCCGTAGGCGGTGCGCTTGATGACGTTGATGT
>JBDKRC010000120.1:0-18568 GCA_039683575.1 Armatimonadia bacterium
TGGCGGCCTGTAGCCCCGCCCAGTCAGCTGCATTGATCGTCGCCGCCATGCCCCCGCTGCAGACCAGCAGGAGCGCCAGACACGCACCCAACCCCAACCTGATATCACTTCTCATGCGCATTCCCTCCCAATACCGGTACCCGCTGTCCGGTCGCTCCGGCCTTACCCGCCGTTAGCCGCCGTGACGCGTTCTCCGCCCGTTCTCTGCGTTCGGGCAGGCCAGCCTCGCACTCCCGCGAAGCTCGCCTTCCCGCACGGATCCTAAGCTGATGCCGTAGCGGCCCGGTGGATTGCTCCACCGGGCCGCCTTGGTCTCACTTACTGCTGGGCTGAGCCGTACGTAGCGGCCCCGCCGCTGATTGTGTGCGTCAGGCCCCAGAAGCCCGACTTCCACGCCCCATCAACCAGCGTCCGCGTACCGTCGAAGGTCGCGGTCTTGCTCCCCGCGGTCGTGCCGTTGCTGTACTGGTAGGCACGGTACAACGAACCGCTGCGCAGGTACCACGTCACACGCAGGCTCGTGCTCGCCGCCGTGACCGTCACATTCGTCCCGGTGCCGCTTACTGTCACCGCAATCCCACCGTAGGTGCCGCTGCCGGTGATCTCAGTCCCGGCCTGCGGGTTCGTGGCGTTGGAGCACAGGTAGAACTTCTTCGTGTCCTTGTCCCACGCCAGGATCGTTCCCGAGCCAGCTGTAGCGTTCACATTCAGCGTCGCGGCTGCTGAAGTCGCGCCGCCGACTGTAGCAGTGATCCTCACGGCCTTGCCGGCGTCGCCAGCGACAGCCGTGTAGGTATAGCCGGCGATGTCGCCCGCGCCATCTTCGGACCAGGTGATGTCAGCCGCTGCGGGCGTCGAGACATTGCCAGCCGCGTCCGTCGCAGTGACGACATAGGCCTGCGCGTCGCCCACGTTCACCGTAGCTGCCGCTGGCGTCAGCGTCACTGCCATCGCCACGCCCGCCGTCACCGTCAGGGGCTTGGTGGCGGTCAGCGTGTTATGGACCGCCGTGACGTTCCAAGTCCCGGCCTTGGCAGCGGTATAGATGTTCTTGGGGGCGACCGTGCTCCACGAGCCGCCGGCGCCGTACTGCACGTAGTACGTACAAGCGCTGGTGTAGTCGACGTCGTTGTTGCCGAGGACCTTGCAGGTCACCGCTTCGCCGCTAACCACACTCGTCACAGGCGTCCCGGCTGGCTTTTCCAAAGTCAGGGTGATCGCCGTCGGTGCCGCCGCGCTCACCGTCAGGGTCCCGGTGCCGCTGGAAGGCAGGCTCGTGGCATCACCCGCGTACGCAACCGTGATTGTGCGGGGGCCGGGGGTGCCAGCGATGAGGTACGGGATGGAGGCTACGCCCGCGGCATCCGTGTCGCTGTTGCCAACCGCAACGCCCGCGACGCTGAAAGCCAGGCTCCTGCCGGGAAGCGGGTTGCCGTCACTGGTCAGTTTCGCGGACAGTTGGACCGTCTGGCCCACCGCGCCGGCAAGGCTGGTCACAGCGACCGCGGAGCCCGCCGGATTGGGGTTCGATCCCAGCCATGGGTAGTAGTCTACAAACCCAGTGGTGTCGGAGCCGCCGTCGCCAACCGCGTCGCCCAGAGCGCCCGCGGGCAGCTTGTTGCACATCGGCGGGGTGGCCGTGCCACCCTCGGGCACTTCGACGGTCCCTGTGGCATCAGCAGGTCCGTTGGCGCTACCCCACCAGTTGTTCTCGGCATCAATGGCATTCGTGCCATACCAGGCGACGGCCACCAGGTTGCCCGTGAAGGTGTTGTTGTGAGCGACCACGCCAGTGCCGACTGTGCCCATGCCCCAGCCCTCGAGGCTGTGGCCGCTGATCGTGTTGTTCGTCAGGGTGAGGTTGCTTTGACCATCGCACCCGATACCGACGCCCACGCCGTTGTTCTCGTGGATGAAGTTCCCGCGGATCGTGATGCCGTTGGCGGGGTTGAGGAAGATGCCGCGGAAGCAGCCGAAGATCTCGTTGCTATCAATCAGTAAGTTGTCCGCACCGCCAACAGTCTCGATCCCGTTGGCCTGCGACCCGACGACGTTCTTGATGATGCAGTTCTTGATCGTGTGCCCCGTGGAGGCGGCCATGACACCGACACGATGCCCCCCGCTTGGGAAGCCGCCAACGATGGTGAAGCCATCAATCGTGACGTTTGCAGTGCTGGGGCTGCCGGAAGCAGCAATGTAGAACCCACCGTTGATCGTGACACCGCTGCCTTGAATGGTCAGGCCGCTCCGCGAGTGCCCGGCGTCGTTGATGGCGACGTTCTCTGTATACGGCCCGCCCGACACCTGAATCGTGTCGCCCGCCACTGCGGCGGTCACCGCTGCCTGGATCGATCCGTAGCTCCCGGGTACATTCAGCGTCCCCGCCATGCCCGCGCTGCAAATCAGCAGCAATCCGATGCACACCACAAAGCACAATCTCGCTGTGTTTCCCATTGCGCCATCCCTCCTGGTACTAGAGATGCCCGGTACTACCGGCCTTACCGCCGGCTGCGACCGTAGCTGTCCACCATTGCCCCGCTATGTCCGCCGGACGAAGGAAGCCCCCGTGTCTTGGGCGAGGCTTGCCTGGCGGGCGCCCAACCGGCAAGGCCAATCGTGCTCGGACGATTCGCCTATGCCGGCAGGACTACTTGTTGTCGCCTGTTCCGGCGCCAACCGTCTGCACGCTTGATGGCGCGAAGCCCAAGGGACGAGACGGTGCCCCTTTGGGTGCCTGCGCGTCTATTTGGCTTTGTTCCATACTCGGCGTGGTAACCTCGGGCCACGCCCGCTCGGGCCGCCAGGTGCTGGCAGTGCCGTTCTTCAGAATGTGCGGGCGCAGGAAGATAACCACTTCCGTCTCCACATTGCTTTCGGATTTTCGCTGGAAGAGCTTGCCCAGCACCGGGATATCGCCCAACAAGGGGACCTTGGACTGGCTCATCTGCTTGAGGACCTGCGTAAGGCCGCCAATGACGATGGTCTGCGCCTCCTTGGAGCGAACCACGGTATGCACGCGCCGCTTTGCAACGATCGGCGAACCGTTGCTGCTCAGGCCGATAACATCGGACACCTCAGGATCAAGATAAATGATCAGTTCGCCATTCTCACCCACGTAGGGCTTGATTCTGAGGGTGATACCGGCATTGACTTCCTGCAGTTGGGTTGTGGGATAGATCGTGTTGCCAGTGAAGACGGAGAAGAACTGCTGGCGTCCCACGAAGAGCTCGGCTTCCCGCCCGTTGAGGGTGCTGATCCGGGGGTTAGCGCGGATGGTCGCCAGGTCCTTGCCGATGAGCAGGCGCAGGTTGGCGATATCTATCGTCGAAGCCTCGGTCCAACTCAGCGAGTTGCCGTCGCCGTTGAGGTTGCTGCTACTGCAATTGCCACTACCATTGCCGTTGCTCGTTAGCGGATCGCCGACATTGAACCCGAAGCTGTCAAAGCGCCAGTTGATGCCTAGGTCTTTCGCCTTGCCCGAACTCACCTCGACAACCATGACCTCAATCATGACCTGCTCGGCCGGCTGATCAATGGATTTGATCTGCTCGACAATCTGCCGCAACAGTTTGTCCGGAGCCGTTACCACCAGCACGTTATTCGCAATGTCGGACTGCACATACGCTGCATACACCGGGTTCAAAGCCTGGAATACCTCAGGGGCCTGCATCTGCCGCAAAGGCACGCGTTCGATGCTTGCCAGGCTTGAGAAGCTTGGGTTCTTGGGGTCCGCGGAGCCCACGAGGTAGTGGTCATTGACTTTCTTGTAAACATAGCCGCCACCGAACAGAATCATGTCCAGCGCCTGCTCCACCGGCACCCCGCGCAATTCGCAGCTCACTACGCCCTGCACGCTCTGATCGGGGATGATGACAACGCCGCTCTGGGCGGCCACATCGCGCAAAGCCTGCCTGATGTCCTCGTCTGCAAAGATGTTGGTGACGAAACCAGGTGTCGCCTTGATGGTCGAGGGAACGGTCGCGCCCCCCTCCGCCAAATCCACCTGCAATTGCACCTGGGCAGCAGGGGCCTGAGCCTGCAACATCGCCCCGGCAGGTGGATTGAGCGGCTTGACTTCTGCCGCGGCCTCGTCTGCGACCCCGAGCGACAGCGTCAGCAAACAGCAAAGAAGCGCCAACACCACCGCCAGCGTCACACGGGCCATATCGGATCTCATGAACGAATACCTCCTGGAGTAAGCCTGATGCCAAAGCTCTTGCTCGAATATGTCGCCAAACGCACCGCGTCTGATCGTACCGTTTGTGCTAACCCAGCGCCTGCCCGCCAGCCAGACCACCCTGTTCCGGTGCCTGGGGTTTGGGCTGCTCAGGTTTCGCAGGTGGCGGCGGCGCCGAAGGGTCGTGCAGCTTGATGTTGAAGGAACGTTGCTGTACCGTCGTGCCCCCATAGTCGACTGTCACGGCCGCCGTATACTGCCCCGGCTGAAACTGCGTTGCCGGCAGTTCAAACCACACTATC
This sequence comes from Armatimonadia bacterium, assembly GCA_039683575.1. Lineage (GTDB taxonomy): Bacteria > Armatimonadota > Zipacnadia > Zipacnadales > UBA11051 > JAJFUB01. Next base: position 4,480 of record JBDKRC010000120.1, read on the forward strand.
CGCTCGCGACCCGGCAGAATGAGTACCTTGTTAGCTTCATCATTGCCCTGCGTGCGCTCTGCCTGAAACGCCGGGTTCTCAATCCCGGCCAGACGCAGGTTCACGGTCGGCAGAAAGTGTACATTGCCGACATTGCGCACCGGCACCCCCACCCTTACGATCCCCGGCAACTCCGGACGCACATCCACCTGCAGGACCCCGATATCGGCTTTGAGTTGCCCCCGCCCAGCCTGCGAGGCGATAACCAGGACCCCTGTCTCACCAATCACCTCATCCTGCGTCACCCGGGCAATAGCATCCAGTTGCCGCGCCCGGAAGCGCACGAGCCCCACCAGGTCGTTGGCGTGCGCCAGGTCATAGGCCGGGGCAGCCGCATAGGACACGCGCCGGCTTTTGCCGGGGGGCAGCGAGAACTGCTGCGGGCCGATGCTGAGCCAGGACGCCGCCGAACTCGCCGGCGTGGCATTCTGGCTGGGCACCAGCACCCCGTCCCCGTCCATCGTCACATCCATCAGGGCGGTCTCCACCTGCAGTGGCACCGCCTCGTTATTCGTTACCTTGATCGTTCCCGTGCGCACCCCACCCGGTGCCACTCTTAGTGTCTCCAGTTCCTTCTCTACCGTCACCGCCAGCCCGATCGTCTGCGTCGCGAAGGCGCCCGTCTCGGACTGGAAGGCGTCAGCCGCCTCATCTGCCGTCACCGCCAGCGGCACCTCGGCGGTCGCTGCCCGGCTTGGCGCGTAGTCCAAGCGAATCTGGGCTACATAGTCTCCGGTGGGCAGGGGGCGGCTGACAGGCATGTACATGTCAAGATGCCGGCCGGGATAGATGACCTTGCGCGTCCCATACTCCTTCTGCCCCAGCCGCCACCGTTCCATCAGCCCTACGTTCGCCCGCCGTAGCAGCGCCCATCCATAGCCATAGATCATCACGTTCCCGGTGTTGCGCACTCGCGCCACCAGCCAGCGCTTGTAGGGCGAGGTCTTCTTGGTCAAGCCCGAATTCGGAGGCGGGTCGGAGGTCAGGAAAAGACTCTCGATCTTCGCCCCCGGCACCGCTGTCCCCGGCACCGCGTAGTGGAAGATCACCCCGAAGGAGACCCGTGTCACCACGAACGCCTGATTCTCCCGCGTGGGGGCGATGGGCACGTTCTTGGGCGGCGCGCCCGAGGCCACCACAATGGCATGACCCGAGCCCTTGGTGTTGCCCGGTACCAGCATCGTCACCTTGACCTTTACTTCCTTGCCCGGCATGATCGTCAGTTCACTCTGGTCGAGCTTGAGCCAGCGTGCGGCCGAATATTCATAGGCCCCGGCGTCACCGAACTCCAGCGCCCCCGTCGGCGTCTGCAAGGCATCGGCAACCCATAGCCACACTTTTGCGGGGCGCAGGGTGTCGAAATTGCGGACGTAGAGGTCAAAGCTGCGCCGGGCCCCGGCCGGGCCCGTCAAGTCTATCAATTGTGGCCGGACGCCGATGGAAAAGCCCCCCAACGGCGACCCGCCCTGCTGCGCGCCTGCGCCCGCGGCAGCCGAAATGCAAAAAAAGATGGCCAGCCAATTCTTAAGACTCATTGTTGCTCTCATTCGGCGTAAGTCAGGGTGATATCAACTACCTGGCGGTAGTTGCCCGCGACGTCCTGTTGCCCCCGCTGCAAGATGCGTTCGATGAAGCAGATGGCGGCGGCGCCCCCGGTCTCGGAGCCGGTGAACTGATCCCGCTCCACCAGCATTTCGAGGTCCGTCGTCCCGGCAATGTCGGCGCCCGTCCAGGCGTCCTTTGCGCTGGGCGAGAGCCACCCCGCTTCGGCGCCCCCCCACCCGGTCCACTGGTCGAAGTCAGTCTCCTCGCCGGTCGTCGGGCTCTCAAATACAGTCTCCCCCGGTGTCAGAAACTTGCCGCGCAGCGCGACCTTCCACTGTGTCTTAAGCTCATAGCGAGGGTCGGTCCCCGGCTTGCGCGTGTCCTTACCCGTAAAAGGTGTCCCGTCAGGAGCACAGTGCGTCAGGTGCCCCCCCATCTTCACTGACAGCTTCAGGCGCGCCGGCGCGGCGATTTCCAGGTACCCCACGTCATACCCGCCCACTCCCGGTATCGTCGCCGTCGGCGGCCAGTCGCTGGCTGGTGACCCTGAGGCAATCACCGTGGCCGGGGTCGTCGTCGTGCCCGCGATGGGGTTCAGCGCCCCGAAGCTGATCCAGTTGTCCCACACACTCACTGCGGCCTCGGTTCGCGGCCCGGTGAACTGCAGGTTGTCCAGGGCGAAGAAGTCACCCGGGAAAGCTGCCAGCGTGTAGAAATCTACCGTCTTGATGTTGCGGACGTCGGAAATGCAGCCAAAGAACCTCGCGGTGGTCCCGCTCTCCCCGCCCCCACCAAACACAAAGGGCGAGCCCGGCAGCAGAGCGCCCGCGCCGTCGTACAGCGCCACGTACAGCGTGACGCTCACATCAAGCTGGTAGCCGCCAATGCTCTTGACCCCGCCATCGAAGGTCACCCGCATCCCATAGGGTCGCGGATCGCCGCCCAGCCCCTGGATCGCTCCCAAAGCATGGGCGTCGAGCGGCTGAGAGCTGTCCAATCCGGCCAAGTCTCTCACCTGGGGCGACGCGCCACCGTAGGGCCCCGCCGAAAAGTGCGCGCCCAGACTCGCGTATTGCTCCTCGATGACCGTGCCGGCAGGGTAGCTCTCGAAATTGGTGCTGACTTCATACCAGGCCAGCGCGTTGTGGTAGGTACTAGCGTCAGTATAGCTGGTCACTGCCGCTGAGCCGGGCGTCAGTGTAACCAGCATCACGATAGCAACCGACAGCCATCCCGCCGCGCGGGCGCAGCGTCGCGCCGTGTGTGGAAGTCCCTTTGATTGTCGCGCGGCGAAGATGGCCATCGGTTGCCTCGGGTACGGCTCAGTTACGAAGGGTGCGAATCAGGTCTGCTTACTTGACTGTCGGCTGCCACTGCGTGTCGGCTTCCCGATAGGTCAGGGTGATCATCATGTCGGAGCGGTAGTTGCCGGCGACGTCCTGCAGGCCACGACGCAGAATGCGCTGGGTCCACCAAATCTCGGCGGCCTCGCCGGTGCCGCCAGTCTGTGCCTGGCCGCGCTCGACTACGAGGTTCAGGAGCGGGAGTTGGGCCGCCATCGCGACCGGGCCAGCGGCAGTCCCGGTCCAGGGATCGTTGCTCTCATCAGGCTCAAACCAGCCATCTTCATTGTTGATGGCGTTGACGCCGGCGCCCCAGTTGGTCCAGTCGTTGTAGTCGGTGGCGGTAAGGGAGGTCGGGGACACATAGGGTGTGCCCTCAGCATCCTGCGCGGGATCGGCTGGGCCCGCATTGGCAAGGAACTTGCCATGCATAACCATCTTCGCCTGATTGCGAAGCTGATAGAAATAACCGTCGGCCCGTCGGGTATCAGAGCCGACGAAGTCCGCACCTGTGCTGGTGCAGCGCGTCAGGTAGCCGCCCATTGTCATCTGCAGGTCGAGACGGGCGTTGGTCTGAATCTGAAGGCCCGCGAGATCGAAGTTCAGCGTGCTCGAATTGACTTCATATAGCGGGGTCTGGCCGCCATCTTCGCCAGTCAGAGCATAGGTGGCCTCACCGGCTTCGGAGAACGCCCAGCGGCTGACCGGAGCGGCATATGAGCCAGAGGTCGGGCTCATGATTCCAAAGTCGATCCAGTTGTCATAGGTGCTGACGCGGGCATAGGCCTCGATCCAGCCATTGATTAGGATGTCATACTTGCCAGTCGCCGGGTCGCCCACTACACTGGTGCCCTGCACCTGCGCGGCCGGAATCGGCGGGACATTGGCGGCGTCCGCTTCCTGCAGGGGCACTGCGCCACCGATAGCCTGCGCCATCGCGGCGCCTGCCACCAGCATCATCACTACTACCAAAAGCAACGTCTTCTTCATAACTATCCCTCCATCAGTATTTGCCGGAACCGAGCCCCGGGCTCAACTATCCGGCTCATCTGCACAGATCATCACGTCCGGCTACGCTTTTCGTCGTGTCTTTGCACACCTGTCCGATGCCAGACCCCCTTTCCCACAGGATTCAGCGGAATGGACGTCCCCGGCTGCCATCCCCTCTGCCCCCGCCCGGGTGTTTGCATCCCAGGCACGCCGCTGATATCCGCTGATCCAGCGTGCCGGGCTTACGCCTGCTAGAGAGACTGCTGCACCTTTCGGAATCGAATCACCCGCTGGTTTTCCACGTCGATCCAAAGGTTGTCGGTATTCACTGCCTCAAGGGCCGCCAGGTCGTACTTCCCGTCCTTGCCCTTGAAAAAGCACTGGTAGCTGTCGGCGTTGAGATACGTGCCGTCGTCATCCAGCGCAATCCCCACCGAGTACGTCAGGGCGCTGAAATACACCAGTTTGTTCTTCTCGGCGTCCAGGTAGATCTGGGAGTTCTTTACGTAGGGGTCGAGTTGCCAGATGATCCACTCAGAGTCATCCAGTCCCTGAGGTTCCCCCGGAGGATACGACTCGTCGTAGTCATCGCGGTACATTTCCATCGCAAGCATGATCTGGCGGAGGTTGCTAACGTCTCTGGTCTCGCGCGCCTTCCCACGGGCCTGCGCGAACACGGGGAATAGAATGCTGGCCAGAATCGCGATAATGGCGATCACTACCAGCAGTTCTATCAGTGTGAAGCCGCCGCGGTCCCTGTTACCGGGCGGAGAGGTGTGGTGTGAGTTGCTGTGGCGTAAGGCGTAGTGTCGGCACCACGAATGTCGTAAGTCAGGTGTGTCGGACATGACGTACAGCTGGACTCCGTTGTATGACTATCAGGCCACCCCACGCCGCCTGTATCATCACAGGGCTCTCGCCGCTAGCGCTCCCGCTCCGGTCGGTGAGCGACCACCGACGAACAAGCATCCGGCGGTCAAAGACCACCGGCCACGGAAGCGGCATATTGCAGACATGTCAAATCGGCTAAGGGAACCTGGCGCTGTGGCGACAACTCCGGGGTACAGCTCGGACAGCGACCCCCAAGGTGAACCGAGAAAGACAGAGTCAAAACGAGGTGAAACTTGCGACAACTTTGCGCTAAAGTTCGGCTGCGCAGGGCCGATGATACCTTATCGAGCAATGGGAGTCAACCACATCATCATCATCATCATCGCAACATTCTGCGGACTTTGTGGCCAAAGTGTGACCGTCGCCGCCCCTGGGCAAACGAAAAAAGGCCCCGGGGACCATGACAGTCTCTGGGGCCAAAGAAGGTGGTACGCCTGGGCTATGGGCTAATGCACTTCAACCACTTCCGAACATTTCGATGCTCCCTCGACGGCCTCCAGCCACAATCTGAGCCCTCCGGCGGCATCCACCGGCCCGGCTCCTTCGGTGCCTGGCACGAAGCGAAACTGCACTGGGTGCTCGCCGGCAAAGTGCTTCACCCGGCATGGTACCGAGGTTGCCTGGCCAGGCTTCAGTTCCAGCAGCCCGCCCGACTGCCCCACCTGTTCGATCTTGCCTCCTGACATTGATCCCATCATCTGAGCTTTCAACACCCAGGGAGAGTTCGCTCGCACCAGGACCGTGAGCACGCGCGTCCCCAAGGGCAATCCAGAATCCTGCGCCTGCGTCACCTGCAACTCCAGGTACACGGGGATGTTGCCCGTCACCCTGATCGGGAGCCGCAAGCCCCGTTCCGGCACGTCCTGCCCAACGGCAGGCGCGATCTGCACTAGCAAAGCCAAGACCAGCATAGCCGGCGGCACGTATTTCATCCAGAGCCTCTCTTTCGCTGCCAATTCAGATGGTTCGAGCAGCGTCAAGATGGCTTACGGCCTGGGGGGTTAGCGGGCGGTAACGGGAATGGCACAGCCCGTAACAGGTCAGGTATCCAGGGCGATGAGGCCTGGAGCGTGTGACAGGTCAGAGGCGAGCACAGCGCTTGGGGCGAGGGGGTAACGGAAGGCGCGGAAGGGGGGTGTCGGAAGCAGCGCGGCTGGATGTAGTAGATTTGCAGGTACGCCGGATGGGTGCACAGCAGGTATGCCCATCCGACCAATCCGATCGGCAGCAGGTCATGCCGGCACAGCAGCACACGGTCGGCCTATGTGTAGCGAGTCATGCTCTGGGCATGGCGTAGCAAGCGCGGCCGCCCGCGCTCTGCGTGGCGCAGCACATCCCGCAGTACGTTGACGTACACAAATGCTGCAGCCGTCTTGATCCCCATCAGTTGTTGAGGCTTTGGGGTCGTCAGAGGGATTTGGTCGGTCTGTTCGAGCAGATCCTCGAGTTTCTGGACACTGGCCATCAAGTCGTGTCCCCGTCGGTTGAGTCTGCCAAACAGGCTCCTGCAGCCGCCTCTGGGGTCGTCTAGCTTCTCATGCATTGTCCTGACGTGCCTGCTAAGCACTTCCTGGGCGACTCGCAGCCAAGGAAGGTAGCCCTGACAGACACTCCCCGCGGCTGCTCTGCCCGAATGGCGGTGGTGGGAGCAACAAGGTGCGTTGGGCAAGACGTGGCCGTCGTCATCGTGCCCTTCCTGCACTTCATAGTGGCAGCAAGCTAAACAGTCCGTTGCGATCATCTCCGTTTTGCCTCGGCACCTGGCGCCGCGATGATCGGGGCCAGGAACTGATGAGGAGTGGCTCTCCGGGGGGCCCTACTGCACGAAGTCAACGATGGCATGGGGATTGCTGGCGGAGTAGGTCCCATACTCCAGCCCGGCCTCAGCAAGTGCGTCTGCGGTGATCTCGTACCATCCGAAAGTCATGAGTTCCCGGGCGATCAGGACCCGCGGGGGCCTCTCCTGACGTCCACATACGAGATCGACGACGGCTCTCATGTTCCGGGTCTGCCATTGGCGATCGGTTGCCGGCGACATCCCAGGGGGACGTTGCTCCCCTTCCCGGTGGTGCCAGCCGTGGACCACCGAGGGGAACACCACGAGGTCCACGTCACCTATCGAATACCGGCCAAGGACGCGGAGAACGTCGGTGCAGGTTATGGCGGTGTAAACGCAGTAGCCATACCGGCAGAGCGTAGCGGCATGCCCCAGATTCAGCGGCCTGTGGTCAGAGACCACCAGGATGTGTCCCTTGGGCTCATCCTTGGGCAGGTGTTCATCGATGGCACAAAGAGGGTAAGCCGACACTATCGTTTCTCCACTTGATAGCTCATGACGCTCTCGCACACGAACAACTCGCAGGCCGGTCGGTGAGACCCCTGCTGGCTCGAGAAGTCATCGCCCCTCAGGATTGCTCTCTGTAAAGCATGTTAGCAGGACGCCTCAGAGAAGAGTATTCGCAACCACACGGGTTCTGCACGCGTGTATATACGTGTACAGACAGTTGCAGAGCACGATGGAGCTGTGGGTGAGTAAGGCGGGGGGATATCCGCCGTATCGGTTGGTCAAACGGTGGAAAAGGCACCGCCAAGACCATCGTGGCGAGGGAGCAGACAGAATTGGGACTAAGGGGAATGGAACGTGGTCAGAGGGCGGTTCGTGGCGCAGAGCCAGGGATTCAGAGCACACCGGGCGTGCGCACCAGGTGCCCAAAATGGCACCCAAGGGTCGTAGGGCGCAACACGTGGAGTTTTACGGTGGATTACCTAATCTTCAGAGCGTCCCCCGCGGGCAGCCAGTGGCTTAGCCGCCTGGTGGTCTGCCTAGTCGCGCTGCTCGAGTTCGACGAAGAAGCGCACCAGTTCGACACGGTTGCTAAGCCCCAGCTTGCGCATGGCAGAAGAGCGATGCCCCTCGACGGTGCGCGGACTGATGTGGAGCTGTGTCCCAATCTGTCCATTCGTCAGACCGTCGGCGGCGAGGGCAATGATCTCTCGTTCCCGCTTTGTAAGCTCTGCAAGGGCGGCCGGGACAGGAGCGGCGGCGGTCCGGCAATAGGCATCCAGGATGTGGTTTCGCAGCGGCGGACTAAGATAGCGATACCCCATCAACACGCAGCGCAAGGCCCGCAAGATCTCTTCTGCATCAGCACTCTTGAGCACGTAAGCCGCCACACCGCTCTGCAGTGCTTCCAGCACGCTGGCATGATCGTCAATCATTGTGAAGATCACGACACGCGTCCTCAGGTTGTGTCTCGTGGCGTACCGAGCTAACTCCAGGCCAGACGTCGTACCGATTACCATCCCGGTAATCACGACATCGGGGTGATGCTGGTCAATATGTTCCAGAGCTGTATGCTTTTCCTCAGCCTCACCAACGACTTCAATGCCCTCCGCGCCCTTCAGCAAATTGCGCATCCCCAACCGCACGATTTCGTGTTCATCCACAAGCACTACACGAATTGGATAACTCAATTATACTTCACCCAGGCAGTTACAGATAGTCCCGTCAACGAGGATACAATCAGGCCAACCAGTAGTTTACACCACACTTTCCGGCACAGCAATCCGAAGCACCCCGTGGTTTTCTGCGCCGTTCTGGGTATAGATACGCATTAGGGTGCACCATGCGTGCGGTCCCACGCCGGAGCTAAGCAGCCTCACACAGGACAGTAAGAAGACCCCAGAAGGGGGCTCCAGCGGGCCATGGCGGGGCCTCCTCGCCGTCGCTGACTGCCGCTTCAACATGGACGAGGTAGGTTCCGGCTGGGACCTTGCTGCCGCTGTCGCAGTCCATACTGCGTCGCCTCGAGCATGCCCGCCATACGCATCTCGTGTCCTTGTTACAGCGCAAGAGTAGCAGCCGATTACCTTAATGCTTCAGCCAACGGTGGAGAACCGCCGCGTGACAGCTTTGCTTTCTGTGATTACTGGTATCAGGGCGGGAATCTTAGACACGTGGCGCTGAGTTTGGGTGGCGGTAGGGTGATACACGCCTTTTGGAGTTCAGGGATGGTCGAAACGAGTTGGAGTGGACTAGGCCTCAACCATATTGGCTGGGCGTGGCCGCCGGTTGCCCCACCGTTTCAGCCCGGGGATGAAGGCAGCCAGCCTAACAAGACAAACCTGAAGTGGCCTCGACAAGGGGATTGGTTTCCTAACAATGCACCCGCTAACATTGCGTGGAACTGGTCGTCAAATGATCCCGGTAACTTTGGGTATCGGCACGTAGTGCGACGCAAGTCAGACGGCCGGGAGGACCGCTGGCCCAATCCTGCAGAACATACAGATACCGCAGACTGGCGAACTGGAACCACCGCACCGGGGAGATGGATGTCTGGACGGAGGCCTGGAATTCAGAGGGCACCAAGTACTCTTCCAGCGACCACATCACGATCTACATGTATGACCCGAGTGATCCAACCGCCGTCCCAACTACTGTAGGAAGGGCTCAACGAACAGGGAGAGATTCACCAGCGCTCTATTGCGAAATGGGGGCCTGCCGAACGTGGGTGGGTCTTCAGGCGACGTTCACTCCTGGGATACCGTTCCCGAGTGCCAGGACTTCACTGGAGGCGCGGGGCTGGCCGACCAGATTCAGTGGAACAGGTACACCAATCAGGCCTACTGGATGCACGGCTCGCACTGGCAGAAGTATAGTCGCTGGTTACTCAGCGCCGCCCTCTCTGATCCATGGCGCGTAGGAGACATGTTCCTCCGGACTTGTGGTGTCCGTCAAGATTTCCAGTGGGGCTCAATGTACTGTGCTGATGGCGCTGAAGCTTGGAAAGTCTATGGCGATGGTCACTGGGTCAAGTTCAAAAGCTTCGGCGGCATCTACAGTTTCCTGGGGTGGCGACGAGCGAGCCATACGACAACGGCAGTGACGTATGGCAGGCCTTCGAGGGTGGATGGGGCACGCGTGACGCGGGAGTCCGATTTGCTGCTGACAAATTCCCGGTTCCAGTGACTGATCTCGACGTGATAGCTGGCACTCACGGCAACAACGGGTCGTACAGGAGCCCAGTGCGCATACATCTTCAGCCGAATGTTCCGAGCATAGACCGCTAGTGGCGCTACGCCGGGGGAGACTGGCTATACCCCCCCGCTCAGGCGAGAGTGGGATGACCTTCCCGGCGACACTCGGCTTGTTGACCATGTTGGCGTACCCATAGACATCAGCCAGGATGGACGCCACACTATTGAGTACTACTCTACAATGACGGAGGGAGCCTCCGCACAGTGCCCTGGGCTACCGCCCACCGGCCCCGGCGGCGTGGATGATCGGGGATCAACAGCCGGGTTTTTCGCTTTGGGGGCCGACGGGTGAAATGACAGAGGACAGAGCCGAGGCCCTGCCCTACCCATACGGCCACCTGTGCGGCGCTCAGGTTGCACCCCTGCAGAGCCTTATCCTCCGGGCAGGCAGCAGGGAGTGTAGCACCAGCGGCGAATAACGACAATGAACATCGAGAAGACCGCAAAAACTGACATAAGAAGTGGTATCACTAATGGGGGCAGGCCAGCCACAATCAAGATCGAAGGCCGCTATCAGAAGCGGCCACCCTCAGATCCGACGCTGCTGACAGAGCCCTTACTGGCCGTCTTGAGGCTGATGGCGGAGGGGATGACGGGGAAGGCGATCGCCGCAGCGCTCGGCAAAGACAAGAGCACGATCAGCCGGCAGATGTCCGCCATCTGCAACCGGCTTGCAGCACACGGTCGTGAGGACGCAGTGGCCCGGGGTCGTGAACTTGGCCTAGTCTGAGCCGTTCTCGAGTGCCGCCACAGCGACAGCCTGGGCATCATGCCCAGGCTGTCGCACTTTGCAGTCGCGTGACAGATGGCACATATCCCGGCACGCGTCTCCATGTAGCTGAGTCCCGCAGGTACAGCAAGTACGAGCAGGCTTCCCCGTCTACCCCGTCCAAGATAACAGCGACTGCCAGTCATCATGCTGCCTTAGGCTCGTCCCGCTGTGCAATCGATCGATGCAACTTCGGCATCCGCACCACTGGCTGCAGCGCGTGTTCGTGCGAGGCCGCATTGGCTGGTCCCTCAGACATTGGGGAGCGTAGCATGGATACCACTGATTCTGACATCTTTCCTGGGGAATTCGGCGACCCTCGCGGTCTGGACCCCGTCGACACTCCTCCGGCGGAAGGTGAACGGAGAGCCATCGTCGGCTACCACGGGCAATATGCCGTCGGGGCATACCTCATCGCCCGAGCACTTGAGGCCAGGACCCTCGAATGGATCCGAATGGCGGATCCTGAGGCCGGCCGGGTAGATGATATCCAGCTTGGGAGCCCTGGCCGCGTTGACGCGTATCAGGTCAAGTGGTCCCAGTACCCAGGCCACCTGACCTTCTCCGCCTTGATCGCCTCGTCCGGTGACGACCAAAGTCTTGTCCGGCAGCTCGCCGATGGCTGGATGAGATTGAGGACTGCACACCCCGGCCGAAGAGTTGTCGTGCATCTGATCACCAACGAGACCGCGTCTCCCTCGGCCGCTGCGAACCTACCAGTCCCCGACCCCGGGCCCCAGCCACCCCATTTCGCCGCATTCCTGGCGCAGGCCTGGAGGCAGTGCCATGAGGGTTCGCTCGACTCGGTTCCCGACACTTGGCGCCCTGCGTGGGATGCCCTTCGTGAGGCCAGCGAACTTGACTCCGATGCGTTTGAGGCGTTCGTTGCGGACTGTGAACTCGACCTCGGCTGGCAGTTGCCGCGTGCTGGGGCGTCGGCGACGCCGGAAGAGCGTCAGGCGAACGAAGACATCGACCATATAGAGCAAAGTCTATTCGCCACGGTTGCCGATCCGGCGCGAGTGATCGAGCTCAGTCGCGACCAGCTTCTCGAGAGCCTTCGCTGGCAGCGCAGGTTCAGGGCCGGCCGCTACCACGACTTCCCAATGCCGCGGATCTACGAGCCGGTCCAGTTGACCGTGGACGAGCTGGGCCTGGCACTGGATCAACTGACGGGTGGGTACCTTGCACTATTGGGATCACCGGGATCGGGCAAGTCCACACTTCTGACGCACGTCCTGCGCATGCGTCCGGAGCGGGTGATCCGCTACTATGCCTACGTCCCCAATTCCTACCGAGACACGAGCCGAGCAGAAGCGGTGAGTTTCCTGAGCGATCTCGTTGTCACCATAGAGAACGCGGGGTTCCGCTCCGGTGTCCGCCCCAGTCAGCCCGACAGGGCAGCCCTTATACCCCTTCTCCAGAGGCAGCTGGAGATGCTCCACGAAGACTACCAGAGGGAGGGCCGACGCAGCACCTGGCGCTTACTGACCCCCTCGACCAACACGCGACGACGGATCTCGCTCCACCAATGCATATCGGCATACACCCCAATTCCTCCAGGACCGAGCCCGCTTCAGCGACGCTCCCACGACGCCGGCAAAGGACCCGCCTCCCGGTCAGATTATAGGGTGCCGCACTTTCAAACCGCCACAAGACCCGCCGCACTTTCTGAACGGCGTTTACACCTTCCGCTTCTATGACCCAGACATGGTGCTGATCGGGCCTGAGGAGAGACCATCTGCAGTTGATCCCATAGTCGGAAGAGACCGCTTCGGCGGTCGCAATGATGAGTGGGTGCGATCCGCCCCCGAGGCCTTGGCGTGTGTCGTTGCGGAACTCACCGCTGAACAAGTCGTGCTTGCCGAGGACAGCACTCTCGTCAGAGCCGAATCCGAGTTTCCGACCGAGGTTCGCCGCAGCGCTCTGTCCGTGGGTGGCAGCACGGTTAGCGGCGGCACGGAAGAGACGGAGAAAGCTATCGCACCGGTCAGGTCCATCTGGCGGCGTGAGTACCCGAATCTTGGTGACATGGTTCCTCCTGAACTGGCCATCCTGCGTCACGACCCCTTGTGGTATGACTCGCCAGGAGCCAACTGGTTGGCGCTCAACCCGGCCTTGGCCACTTCCCTCAGCTGGATCGCCGCTGACGACGGTCTGTTCAGGCGGCTCAACGAGGACGGTGACGTTATGGTCGAGACGGTGTGGTGGGCTGACGGATTGCGTGATCACAGGAGAGGAGGCCTACATGACGAGCTCGGCGAGGGGTGGTTCGTTGTCGCGTCGCAGTCGGCCGTGGCAGCCATCCTCGGACTGCTCCCCGGTGCGGCCCGAGCCGTCACCGTGCGTCGGTCCTATGTTGCTCGTGACGAAGAGGCGGCTGAGGTGGCAACGGGGGTAGAGGTTCTGCGACCTGTATGATGCCTGCCGGTATGCACAGCATCAAGGCACGTTCGTGCCGAAGCGTTAGTCGCTGCAGTTCCACAGCACGGCGCAGAGCCGCCGCAGCGACAGGGGCCTGAAGCCAGGGATGTGTGCTGACCTTGGCATTGAATCTGACGAACGAAGCCGAGTGATCCGCTGCTGTCGTCTCAGGAGAGGGTCAGTGCGCACCGGGACGGTTGGGGGGCTCCGCCAGTCCGCGACCGCTGCACCGGCTCCGTGCGCAGTGTACTGCTTGGAACGTCCGCTGGCCAGTATGGCAGCAGGCTGTCCTTGATGAGGTACGCAATTCGGGGCTGGCTGTGCAGGGCCGCAATGAGCCCGTCCACGAAGGCTTGCCAGTCGATGTGCTCCACTCGTGCCCGCAAGCCCGGCTCAAGCAGATGCAGATGGTTGAGCTTGCCAATCTTCCACGTATCAACATGGGGGGCCGCGTAGTCAATGAGAGCGAGGGCCTGATCTGGATCGATGACCGGCTCCACCGACACCCACGTCCTGATCCCCGCGTTGTGCGCGATCTCAAGCGCGCGCAGACGATCCTCAATGGGTGACGCACCCGGTTCCCACAGCTCGCGGTCCGTGTCATTCATGAAGACGATGGTCTGGCCCAGCCAGCCGCCGCCTTCGGTGAACAGCGCGAGGTCGTCCTCCATCGCCTGCAGTCCGTTCTTCGTGCAGACTTGCCAGGTCAGGCCGTACTCGTTGAGCATCTGCAGGGCTTGCCGGGTGATGCGGTGTTCCCGCTCCGCGGGCTGATAAGGGTCAGTCGTGAAAGACAGCAGGACGCGCTTCTTGCATCCGGCCTCGGCCAGCTTACAGCAGTCGCGCCCAAACTGCCGGATGATGTCTCGGCGAGGCTGGACGTCGTGGCGGAAGGAATCTGGCTCTTCCTCAATTAGTGTGGGCAGAACCTATTGACATGTCGTAAGTACGTGCTGCAGCGAGGGCAACTGTCCGCATCGCTGGAGTATTTTGAGCATGAAGAATTGGACGTCGCGGAAGCCGTAGGCGGTGCGCTTGATGACGTTGATGT
>JBDKRC010000121.1:0-6389 GCA_039683575.1 Armatimonadia bacterium
CTTCGCCGGCTTCAAATCGCCCTTCTCCACCATGTCCACCAGCGGGTTGTCCTCGATATCCAGCGGCATCTGCACCATCCCGCGCCGCCGCACACTCTCCCAACAGGCGAAGATCTGCTCGGTCGCCCGTAGCGCATTCTTCGCGTTCATCATGCTTTCCCGCCCCGTCTGGATCGCGTCCACAACGTCGGCAATGCAGCGGTCAATGAACCCCGGCCCGTGGCAGCTCTCGCCCTGCACGTCCACTTCCTCCCAATCCTGCCCGGCCCGCAACACTCGCAGGGTCCCGACGCCCGCGCGCCCGATCTCGATCATCCCGTCATTGCCGATGATCCGGTGGTGGCAACCCACCGACGCCCCGCACTCGCCCGTCGCGGCGCTGCCGAACACACCATTCTCATATTCCCAGAGCGCGTAGGCGCTGTTCTCGTTATGCGTGCCGAAGATCAGCTTCTCTTTGCTATAGTCCAGCCCGCACAGCACCCACTTCGTGTTGCACTCACAGTTGAAATAGTTGGCCATGTCGAAGTTATGCGACCCGTAGTCAAACAGGTCCCCGACGCCGATCTCGATCTTCTGAATCGGGCCGATGACGCCCTCATCCAGCATCTGCTTCGCGAGATAGAACGGCCGGCCGTACCGCCGTTGGTGGTTGAAGGTCAGCTTCGTCCCCGACTTCTCACACGCCGCCACGCACCGCTTCGCGTCCCCAAACGCATACGCCACCGGCTTCTCCGAATGAATCGCCGGCACGCCTGCCTCCGCGCAGTCGATGATCATCTGCGCGTGCAGGTGCGGCCAGGTGCAGATGCTGACCAGGTCCGGCTTGACCTGCGCGAGCATCTCCTTGTAGTCAAGGTAGAAGTCGTTGAAGCCATACTTCTCCCCAAACGCCTCCGCATTCTCCAGCCTGATATCGGCGGCGGCCACCATCTCAACCGCATCGGGCAGCTTCAGATAGGCTTCCCCATGCTGGTAGGCCATTGCATAGCCCATGGGCCCGGCCTTCTCAGGCTTGCGACCGGTGCCGATAAACGCAACTCTCAACTTGGACATGGTGCAGAATCTCCTGATATGCTCTGGTCGGAGCTTCGCTCCTACCTTATTGCTCAGCCATCTCCCGTACGTTCGTCCTCCCCACCATGTCATCCTCCAGGCACGCCAGCACGTACGGTCCCTCCGGTATCACTGCAATCGTCGCCTCCGGCCCATGCACCGCCAGCGCCCTCTCCACCGCTCCCTCCACTGTCCCCGCGGGCTCCACAAACAGCTTCCGCTGCGTCTCCGCCGGCAGGCTGGACACGCTGTACACAGTCGCCCGCCGGCATACCTTCTCCATCTCCTGAAGCTGCCATTGATCAATCAAACATATCTCGCCGCTGAACAGCCTCCCCAGATACCCCTCCAGAGAATCCATCCCCAGCATCAGCTCCGCAAACTCCGGCCCGCCGATGCCCTCCGCATTCTCCTGGACAATGATCACGCTCCCGCCCGGCTTCACAACCGGCAGCGCCGCCACCATCCCCTTGATCCCCTGATAGAACGTCAGGTCCAGCGGGTAGCCCGCCGCGGAGGTAATCACGATGTCCACCGGCTCTGGCAGCGCCACCTTCGCCTGTTGCTCGGCCAGCCCCATCCCAGCCACATGCGCCTGCCTCATCTCCCCCGCGAACACGCCCACTACCTCCCGCCCCTCGTTCAGCACCGCGTTCACCACGAAGTCCGCCCCACCCGCCATCTCCGCAATCGCCAGCGCCTCCTCGTGTACCGGGTTACCACGCAAGTTCCCCGCACAAGCCTCTGCCGGGTCGAGCATCTCCGCGCTGTGCCACGCCATCACGGTCTCCACGCTGCACAGCCCCGGACAGATAGCCTTCCTCCCGCCGGAGTACCCCGCCATCAGGTGCGGCTCGATCAGCCCGGTCAGCATCTTCAGGTCCGCCTCCACATACCGCCGGTCCACCTGCACCGGAATGCCGCGAGCCGTCCGCCCCAGTTGCGCATGGCTCTCAGCGTCACGGGCGACATGATTCTCAATCCTGCATCCCGACGCCAGAACCTCCGGGCCCAGCATCTCAAGTAGCTCTGCTTCAGTGTTCGCCCGATGCAGTCCCGTAGCCACCAGCACCAGTACCCGCTCCGCCGGCAGCCCCGCCTCCTCGAGCGCCTCCAGGATCGGCGGCAGCAACACCTTGTTCGGCACCGGCCGCGTCAGGTCCGATACCACGATCACCGCGTCGCTCCGTCCCTGAGCCACCTCCACCAGCGGCGCACACCCGATCGGCTTCCGCAAAGCCTCCCGCAGCGCTGCCTCCGGCCTCTCTACTACCGGCAACTCCCGCAGCCGCAAGACATGCTTCACGTTCCTGTCGGGCAGGTCAACCGACAGTCCGTCTTTCCCATAGCGCATTAGCAGGTGCATGCGAGGTCATTTCCTCATTTGCGTCATAAACACCTTGCTTCCGCCGCTCTCCAGCCCTGAAAACGCGACTGAACTTTTGCTGTCAATCTGCCGTCACCGCCTCTAATTGGAGATTTTCTCCAACATTTCTCTTGGCATAGACGCCAGAATGTTCTATGCTATCAATTGGCATGATGCTCGTTGGGAAAATCGGGGCCTTGTGGCCGCAGCCCTGCGGGACAAAACGAAGGAGAAGGTTCAAATGCGGTTGTATGTCGGTAACCTGTCGTACACGACGACGGAAGAGAGTCTGCGCGAGGCTTTCGAGGAATATGGCACGGTGGAGAGCGCAGCTGTCATCACCGACCGTGACACCGGGAGACCGCGGGGCTTCGGCTTTGTGGAGATGCCCAACGACGACGAGGCGCAGCGCGCCATCGACGGCCTCAATGGTCAGCAGTTGGACGGACGTCCCCTCACTGTTAACGAAGCACAGGCGCGTCCCCCGCGCCGCGACGGCGGCGGCGGTGGCGGTCGTGGATTTGGTGGCGGCGGCGGCGGCGGTCGCGACCGGCGCTGGTAGTCACACCAGTCACTGAACGATAAGAAAGCCAGGCGCAGCTACTGCGCCTGGCTTTCCTGCGTTCTGACCGGGAAGGCCTGCCGCCCCCGCTACTGCGGCACGGATAACTGCGCCTTAGTCGTCAACTGACCCTTGTACGCCCCGTTTGACTGCCGCGACAGGCTCACAAGCGATGGGATCTGGAAGGTCGTCTGCCCCTCAATCTTCCGCTGCGGGAAGTACACTTCCTCAGTCACCCCATCCTTCACGCGCAGCGCATGATCGTCCGCCGTCACGATCACTGTCTTGCCATCGCGCTTCTCAACCCGGCTGATCTCATGCCCCTCCGTGATTCCGCTCGCATAGCTGACGATCATCCACTGCCCCTTCAACGCCTCTCCCGCCGGCAAATCTGCCGAAGTGATCAGCGCATTCTCCCCCGCGCCCTCAAGCTTGCGCGTCGCACCCTCGATAGTGCCACCCAAACTCGCCTGCTCGCCGCTCACGCCCCAATCCTTGCCCTCCAGCTTGCCTCCGCCGTACAGTGACAGCACCGTCAGCCTTCCTTCCTCCACCCTCGCAATCCCACTTCGCCCCTGGAAGCGCACCCCATTCTCCGCCACATACTCGCCACTGCCCTCCAGCGCGCTAAAGACAAAGTCCGTCGCCTTCCCATGCTTGATCTCCAGCGCCACTGTCAGCCCATCATCCGGCGTTACCTTCAGCCGCTTCACCTCGCCGATGAAAGGCTGCCCACCGTGCGGCTCATGTACTGCCACAAACGTGCTCTGCAGCGGCCCCTCCCCCTGGCGCCGCGCGATCAGCTTTGGCATCCAGAAGTCATAGGCCTTGCGCATGTCCCCGTTGGCCCCCACACCCATCCGTCGTACGGAGGGGCTGCGCCCCAGCCACAGCTCCGTCGGCCCACCCGGCAGCAGGTGCACCCGCAACCCCCGCGCCGCGTCGTCGGGATAGCTGTAATCAAACACTGCCTCGTCGGCGCATTCCCCTCGCGCCACGTCCCGCACCATCCCATACGGGTTGTGCGGCGCCCACTCCGTCCGCGGCTCCTTCCACTCCTCGCCTTGTTCCAGCATCCACTCCCGCTTGCCCGACAGCGGCACACTGCACCTGGCCACCGTATCAAGGTCCGCGTCACCATTCAGCGTCCAGTCATGCATCTTCCCCCCGCGCACGCGGAACACGTCCACCACATACGCATCGTCTTCCGATACCGGCACCAGCAGCAGCGTCCGCCGGTACAGGTCCACCTTCTCCACATTCGAGTACGCGGCCTTACCGTCCGCCTCCACCATCGCCGGCGCAAGGCTCGCGGGATCGCTTGTGTCACCGGGGAAGTACATCAGCAAGTTGCCGTCAGACTTGGCCGTCGCCTGGTCCTTGCGGTCTATGATGACCGTGTTGTGTCCCAGCGAGCTCGTCGCCCAGTAACGCATCTGCGTCCACGTATACCCCAGGTCGGGGCACAGCTCCCGCTCTTTGCCAAAGAGCGTGAGATTCAGGCTGTCATAGTGGGCATGTCCATACGAGCCGGAGAAGTGAAGCTGCGCCTGAAGTTGGTTCGCCCCGCGTCCCCGCCCCAGCGACGCGTGCCCAAATCCCGGCACAATGGTCGAGGCTGTAGCTTGCCGAGGCGTCGCCCGCCGCTCGTACGGATGGGTGTCATGGACTGTCGCCGAGATGCCGGTCGGGTACCCGATCGTCTCCGGCGCCTGCTGGCACTTCTCCCAAAGCGGCAGCTCCTTCGTCGCATTCAGCTTCTCGAAATGCCGCCCATCCACTGGATCAACGTACCCCGCCGGGTCTGAGTACCCCTCAACCACGTCAAAACAGCTCTTCAGCCCACCAACCGTCATGGCGTGGTAGGACGGCGACTCCTTCCACATCCCGTCACGGAAGAACCCGGTGTTGACATTCTTCTCCATCCACCCAAAGGCCCAGTGCACGAACCGCGGCTCCGCGATCACCTGCCCCAGCAGCGCCGCCGAGCGTGGGCTGTAGCCGATGACGTTGCTGACAAAGTCCGGGTACTTCATCGCGGCCTCAGTCGCCGCGCGCAGGAAGTCCTTCTCGACCCGCTCCCGCACGTCATACCCGCGTTCCTTTGAAAGCGCCTCATATGCCGGGCTGCCATAGGTCAGGTCATACGCAGGTATAACCTCGATGGGTACCTCGTTGTGAAAGTAGTTCCACTTGCCGCTGTCCCAGTAATACGGCGGCTGCTGCGACTCGCGGAACACAAACCTGCGCGGCAGGTTCTGTACCACCGGGTAATGCGGGTACACCTGCGCGATCTTATCCATCACCAGCGCCACCCGCCGCGCGTACTTGTCATCCTGCGTGAAGTAGTATGCGCGCGCACAGTTGGCGACCTGTTCCGTCAGCCACCGCCGCTTGTGCAGCCACAGGTGCGTGCTGAAGAAGTGGGTCGCATTCTCCTTCTCGTTGTAGTAGTACGGAAAGGACACGGTCTCTCCCAGCGCATTCTTCCCCGTCAGCGTCTTGTCTTCGGGGTACTTCGGGTTAGGGTACACAACAGTCTTGCAGAACCTGCACACCAGTTCCTCAGGCTTGTCGATGCTCCAGGTCAGGACGCCGTTACCCTCTGACCCGCCGTAGCAGTTCGGGCACTCACAGTACTGCGAATACCCATAGGGCGGCACAAAGCCCAGCACCTCAGCCTCACTGCGCGCCAGGAACTTGTCCGCGTTGGCCACGCACTGTTCCTTATTGACCGAGCCAACCTTCCAGTCAACCACCGGGTGCTTCAAGTGCACCGCCCCTCCCTCGGCATATACTGCCCCAGCCGTCAACACAAGTGCCCAAATCGCTGCTATTCGTACCATCCAAAGCCTCCCATGTCCGAACCGCGCGCCGTTGCCGACTACCCTTCCCACTCCTCCCCCAGCTCCAACGTCCAGACCTCGCTGTTCAGCGTATCCGCATACCCGCCGTACACCCAGATCTTATCCTTCCATACCACGGCCGAAAGCTCGTGCCTGTCCTTCCAGATCACTTCCGACTTCAATTCCGTCCAATTCCTGCCATCCTTCGTATACCACACATCCCCGAAGTTCCCGTGCTCGCGCGACCACCCGCCGAGCACCCACAAGACGCCCCGGTACACCACCGTCGAAAACCACATCCGTTTCTCCCACGGCGCACTCGCGGTCACCTGCGTCCAGTTCACCCCGTCCTCCGAGCACCACACATCATTTTCCGGCACGGTCTCCGGGTGCCAGCGCCCTCCGCCCATGATCCACAGCTTATCATCGAACACCACTGCCTGCGCATGGGTCCGCTTCGACCAAGCCGCGTGTTCGGTCTCCAGCTTCCACTCCCGCCCATCCGCCGTGGACCACACGTCATTCTTCAGCGTCTCATCATCATCCTGATAGAAATTCT
>JBDKRC010000122.1:0-9110 GCA_039683575.1 Armatimonadia bacterium
ACCCCGCTTCTGAAGCCGCTATGCCGTCAGGAGGGGCCGCGCTTCAGCCGGCCCAGTCGTCATCCCCGACCAACCCAGGGACGGGCCCTGCCCCCAACCCGACCCCCTCCGCTGTAGGGCCGGGGCTCGTACCCGGCCGGCCGTTATCCCCGACCAACCCAGGGACGGGGACTGACCCCAATTTCGCAACCATACCCCTCGTCCCCCTCAAACCCTCATGCGAAATTGGGGTCTGTCCCCGTTCCGGCCGCCCCCCCGACAAAGGAACCTCACCCCCCACCCGGCGAACCTCCCCTCCTCTAATCCATCGCAAATCAGGTGATTCCCCCCATGTCCGACAAAGGCACCCTGATCGAACTCCACGCCGACCCCACCCGCCTCACCACCCTCACCCCTCTCCATCCACGCACTTCCCTCGGCCCCGACAACCCCGCCCTCATCGTCGGCCCCTGCGCCTCCGAAGCCCAACGCCTTCTCGCCGACGCCACCGGCCTGCACCTCCCACTCGCCCCTGACGCCCCCTTCGCGGACGCCGAGGCCCTCTCTGCCAATGCCCTGGCTCTCGGCCATGCCGGCAACAACGCCCTCCTCCGCCGCCTCCACTATCTCGAATTCCTCCGCGACTCCGACTACCCGCGCGAGGGTTATCGTCTCTTCTCCGTCCACAGCCCCTTCGGCGACGGCCGCAACGTCATCTGCGTTCTCGGCCGCGCCCCCGAGGCCCTCACCGCGGGCGTTGCCCGCCTGCTCACCCACCTTAGCCAACTCGACGGCCAGTGGGCCCTCCCTGGCAAACTCATCCTGACCGAGCCCGCCCCCGATACCGGCGACCCCACTGCCCTTCTCGACACCCTCAAGACCCTTACTCCCGCCAAAACCGGCTGGCCCTCCGAGTTCCTCCAGGCCCTCGACAAGCTCCGCGAGGCTGGCGAAGAACGCTGGGCGCGCGCCTTCATTGATCTCATCACCCCCTACGCCACCGGCCAGATCCCCCTCTCCTTCTGGCTCATGTCCGCCGTGGACTTCTGGACCGACCGCCTCGCTAACGGCTGGGAAGCCGTCGAGGACCTGCCCTTCTTCACCGACGCCGAACGTCTCCTCGTCACGGGCTTCCTTCTCGCCGCCACCCAGTACTGCCACGACTCGATCACCTACCAAAAGTGGCGCATCACCGACGAAGAGCACATGATCTTCAATCACCACACCTTCCCCGCGACCAGCCTCTTCTTCGGCACCCAGTACTTCCGCCGCCATGGCTACGCGCTCCCCGAACTCGACGCCTGGCTCCTCAAAAGCCTCAAGGTCTTCGCCCGCGCCGCCATGGCCGGACGCTCCTTCGACGAAGGCGGTGCCGGCTATAGCTGGCTCGTGGGCAACCACCTGCTACGCGTCTCCGCCGCCCTCGGCGATCATTCCTACGCCCAATCCGACAAGCTTCGCTCCTACGCCGACCTCGCCGCCGTCATCCAGAACAACTCCTTTGAACTGGTCCCCTTCGGCGACTGTGGCGCCTATCACGGTACCGGCACCGGGGCCGCCAACATTCTCCTCCGCGCCGCCCAATGGCACCAGGACCCCGGCGACAAGTGGCTCGCCGAAAAGCACGCCCCCGCCATCGCCGCCGCCGATGTCCTCGCCGCCGACGTTCCCTCCGCCCCTCCGTCCCGGCACGTCGGCCTCTTCGTCCTGCCTCTCGACCCCATCATCTGGCGCTGGGCGCACCTGCCGACCTTCCCCAACTACCCGACTCCGGCAACCCCGCCCAACGTCCCGCTCGACCAGTGCTTCGACAAGCTCTCCCTCCGCTCCGGCTGGGACGCTGATGACGACTACCTCCTCCTGCAGGGCATCGGCTTTGGACAGCACGCCCATCCCAATGCCAACGCCATCAGCCAGTACCAGTCCCACGGCCGCCTCTTCCTCGTGGACAACGACTACATCCGCCGCATGCCCAAACAGCACAATATGATGATGGTCATCCGCGACGGCCAGCACGGCCCGATCCCCATCACCGCCCGCCTCGACGGCGCCGCCACCTTCGACGGCGGCGCCGTAACCCAGACCACCCTCCCCGACTACAATGGCTGCGACTGGACCCGCACCATGGTCTGGCTCAAGAACGATTGCTGCCTCGTCGTGGACACCCTCGAGGCCAAACAGGATGCCGAGTACGAACTCCGCTGCTACTGGCGCACCCTCGCCGACACCGACCTCACCCCTCAGGGCCTTCACACCGACCACCAGGGCGAGCACTTCCACGTCCTCGAAGCCACAGCCTCATCCCGTCGTCTCGACATCGAACCCATGCCCCTCAACGGCACCGAGTATCCCAAGTACAGCTTCGGCGACGCCAGGCCCAAGGTTCTCTGCGAGACCCAGAAGCTCTCCCTCAAAGCCGGCCAGCAGGCCCGCTTTGTCAACCTCCTCCTCCCCAACGGCCAGACCGCCGCCCCCCGCCGCACCCTCCGCCTCGACCACTCACAAATCATCGTCGAGGGCGCAGGTGACCCGCTTACCCTCTCCCCCGACGCCGTCACCATAGCCGATCAGCAGATCCCACTCCCGACGCCCCTACCGACGGAATACGTCCAGCCTCAAGCCGCGCGGCCTCTCCAGTCGCCATCGTCTTCCCTCACCGCACTCTGGACCGCCCAACTCCCCTCCCCCGCCACTGCCCTCGCGGCCGGCCCCGCAGAGTCCATCCTCTTCGGCTGCCAAGACGGCCACTTCGGCACGGTCTCCGCCGCAGGCGCCCTCACCGTCTTGGGTCAGGCCGACGACCAGATCGGCGCCGCCCTCGCCGCGCCTCTCTACGGCGAAGCTGAACCGACCCTCATGTTCACCGCGCACGACTGGACCCTCCGCTGGCATGCCGCCGACGGCTCGGAACGCCTCAACCTCAAGCTCCCGCGCAACTCCCACATGCCTGCCTGGGGCCGCGCCCTCGCGGTCGCCGACCTCGACGGCGACGGCCGCCTCTGGCCCCTCGTCGGCACCGCCGCCTGGCGCGTCCACGCCCTCCATCCCGACGGCGCCCTGCGCTGGACCTTCGACACCACGGCCCACGCCGTCACCGCCCTCGCCGTCGGGGACCTCAACCACGACGGCCGCGACGAGATCGCCGTCGGCACCGTCTACTTCTGCGTCCTGGGGGTAACGTCAGAGGGCAAGCGCCTTTGGCAGGATGAGGACTACAACGACTACTGGACCGCCGGACCGAACTTCCCCTACGTCCAGATTGCGGACGTGGATGGCGACAACAATCTGGAAGTCCTCGCCACCGGCCATGACACCTTACTGCACTGCATAGACCATCAGGGCCTCAAAAAGTGGACCTACAGCCTGGGCGACGACCCCGCCGGCCTGCTAGCCACACCCGCAGCCATAACCGCCGCCTCCCGCACCGGCGACGTCCACCAGTTAGACGGCCACGGCCGCCAAATCTGGCGCACCACCCTCCCCGCCCCCTGCACCTGCCTGACAAGCACCGGCAACCTCTTCGTAGCAGGCACCGAATCCAACCATCTCCACTGGCTGAACCAATCGGGGTCGGTGGTAGCCACCCACACCCTCCCCGCCTCACCAACCCACCTCCTATCCGTGGGCAGCCTCACCATCGCCGCCACCACCGACGGCCACCTCACCGCCGTCACCCAACCCAGCCGCCTGTAGGAGCGGTCACCATGCGGACGCAGCGTCCGCCACGCGATTTCGTGGAAGCAAAAAACGGGAGGCGCTTGGGGCGCCTCCCGTCAGTCATTTCCCTCCGCGCAATACAAGCCTCTCGGCCCCGCCGCTATCCCCGACAAACCCCCGCCCAACATGGGGACGGAGCCTTTGCGCGCCTCAAACCTCCGCCAGAACCCCTTCCGGAATCCTCGCGCAAAGGCTCCGTCCCCATTTTGTCCACCTTACCCTACGTTCCCCCTCCGCCTGTTTTCCGTTTTCTGTTCTCTGTTTTCGCCTTTCACCCCCTCAGCCTCCCCAACACCCGCCCAATCCCGTCCCGCAAAACCCCTTCCATCTCCGCAGCAAATGGCAGCCGCCCCCACCACAGCGGCGTGAAGCTCACCTCATACCCGCCATCCTCCAGCGCCGCCGCCGTCGGCACATAGGTCCCCGACCCGTTCGAGCATCCCAAACAAAGCGTCTGGCCAAAGGGCGACACTTCCTCCGCATGCAACGCATACTCCACGAACACCTCACCCGGCAGCGCCATCAGCGCCGTATCTCCCACCGCGATGCCCTGCAGCGGGAAGACCATCGGCTCCAGCTCCTCCTCGCGCTCCTTCATCTCTCGCAGCTTCCTCCACGTCGCCAGGAACGCCTTGTACATGTTAGTCGCCGCTGCCGAACTGCGCCCTTCAGCCTCTGCCAGAGCCTTCTCCGCCGCCGCGATCTCACGCTCGACCTGCTCCATCGGCGGGATCCTCTGCAGCGGCAGTTCCACCCTCTCGTGCGTCACCGCCAGCCGCGCCTCATCCGTCGTCGCAATCGTCTCCCGCACCTTCACCACCTCCCCGCCCAGCATCGTCCCCAGCCGCCGCCCGTCCTCCCACGTCCCCCGCACCGGCTCGGAGTTGATGTTCCCGCTGCACCCCTGCCCGAACATCGCCGTCGTCCCCGGATACACCCCTTCCACCAGCCTCTGCGCCACCCCCGGGAAGTCCGCCGAGATCTCGTAGCTATTCTCCGCCCGCGTCACCGGATGGCACGCATGCATGAACAAGGTCGCCAGCGGCGCTCCCTCCGCCGTGTCCACCCGCAACACGTCCACCCACGGTGCCACCGGCTTGCTCGCATCGCGCCCCAGCACGATCCGCCCGTCGCGCAACTCCCGTCGGTTGATCCCCACCTGCACCGGCCCCCGCCCACCCCCAACCCGTGCCGGCGCCAACCTCTCCGCCGCCATCCGTGCCACCCCGGCAACCTGCCGCGCCACCACCCCCGGCAACTCCCCCTCTCGCAGCACCGGCCCCGAATGCGTATGGCTGCAGTTCACCATCACATTTGCCCCCGGAATCCCGGTCGTCCGCTCAACCTCCCCCCGTATCAACTCCACCAACTCTCCTGGCAACCCGATCAGATCGTTGGTAATCAAACAAACCCGCGTCGCCCCATCATCCAGCACCAACGCCTTACTATGAAGCGCATCATGAACCCTCTCGGCCCCATGATCCCGCGCGGCAAACCCCGCCAGCATCGTTCCCACCGGCGGCGTAATCTCAACCGCAGCCACGCCAGCTAAAAGCCCCATAGCAATCCCTCCCGACAAAGATGCCCCCACCTTCCGCCCCACCCTCCCCCTCTCCTTCCAACCACAAAGCGGGAGGCGCCCAAAGCGCCTCCCGTCAATCTCCGCCGTTCCCGCCGTTTCTGATCCCTGACCCCTGATACCTGCCCCCTGCCTCTAACCGCTCATCGTCAGCATCCCCGGCTGCACCAGCACCTTCTCAATCCGCGGGCTAAGCGGCAGCTTGCGGAAATCAAGCAGCGGGTTCATCTTCGAGAGCACGCCCTTCAGCGGCCCTGCGGGCAGCGGCACGCCATTGACCGAGGCCTTCGTCGGCACGAAATTCACCCGGTAGTGGTCGGGACACTCCAGCCGCCCCGTCAGCTTCAGGTTCGCCCCGATCCCAAACTTGTACGTGCCCGTGAACGTCAGGGTCCCGTTACCCAATGTCATGTGCAGGTTCTGAATCGAGTTCTTCTTGCGCTTCAGCGCCTTGTTCAGATCGTTCTCGCTCGCCTTGGCAAAGAAATGCCCGGTCTTGCGCTTCTTGGTCACGACGGCATTCTGCCTCACGAGTTGGTTCAGGTCCAGCGTCACATCTGTCGCCGACATCTTCACAGGCGCCATCTTGATGTCGTGGATATACACCGCAGCCGCCGACACGCAGATGCTCTTGAAATGCCCCTTGGCGGTCTCAGTCGGATCGGCCAGCGGCACCACATTCACTACCAGGCTCGTAGTCTTCCACTTGCTGTTGATCTTGTTCCTGATGCGCCCCGCAACCTGCGCCGGGGTCAGCGCCGCCCACGCCAGCGACGAGACCAGAAACACTCCAAGCAGGCCCATCAAAACAGGTCGGCGACTTCGAAACATTCATATCACTTCCATTTTCCAAACAGTTTACTACAGTCTGTAGGACTTCTATTAGACCAGTTGACGCGCGTGAAAGTTTCTCGCCCAAAACGAAAGGACCGTCAGCAGGACGGTCCCCTGAACACGGCGAAGCTACCCAACACTGGAGAGGCCGAATGCCGACAGCCTCACCGTCGGCATCCGGCCCGCCATCAGGTACAACCAACACATCGCGTGACCCGGCTGTCCGCACCTTTACTTCTTCGTCAACCACATATCCCCGGCCCCGCCCGTCTCCAGGTAACGATAATCGGGCGTCGGGCTCTCCGGCGCAGCCGCCGTACCGGGCAGATACACACTGTAGTTCGCCTTCAGCCACTTCGCGTGGCCGTCGGCAAACCCGAAATTGGCGCCGTCATTGTGCGGCGCATTCGGCGTCCGCCAGCCGCACGCCGCGGTCACTCCGCCATATGCGCTGCCGAGCGGCGTCCCCACGTTAGGCCGCCGCCAGGAACTCGGCAGCATGCAATAGCTATACGAGTCAGCGATCATGATGGTCTCCGCCGGCTTGGTGCACTCCCCCAGCGCCGCGCCGCTGGTGCCGTACCCGAGCCCGAGATACTGGCTGTATCCATAGGTAGCTAGTCGGCTCGACGGGCACACCAGAACCTGCGAGTTCTTTATATACGGCTGGATCAAAAAGGTATCCCAGCGGTCATACGCCGCCCGCACTGAGTTGTAGGCGCAGTTCTTGCAGAAGATCTCGTCATAGTCCTGCGCGTACTGCAGCATCCCCAGCGTGATCTGCTTGACGTTACTCAAGCACGACGCCTGCCGCGCCTTCTCCCGCGCCTTCGCGAACACCGGGAACAAGATGGCTGCGAGAATGGCGATGATGGCGATGACGACCAGTAGCTCGATGAGAGTAAAGCCGTATCTCTTCATGGCACGCCTCCTGTCAATGTGTTCGAATTATCCTTCGCTGCCCTTTCAGGTATCTCCTGCCGTTTGTACCACCTTTGTGCTGTCATTGCCAGAACGCCAAACCGAGGTGCCGACATGCTACACCCGCTGACCGCCGTCCTGCTTGCTATCCTCCTGCTCGCCGCTGTCACCGTCGCCCCCGCCAAATACCCCGACGACCTCCCGGCTCCTGAGAAGGAAATGGCCGGCACCGTCGATCCCTGGGGCCTCCCCTTCTCTGACGCCCTCCGCCGCTTCGAGGGTCGCTTCACCGCCCGCCCCGAAGCCCGCTTCGCCGTCGGCCTCACCCACGACCTCGTCAAAATCTGGCCCAACAAGTACTGGTTCCGCGGCGACAGCGCCCTGTCCGCCGCTGCCGGGCCACAGATCCTCCGCACCGACACCATCCTCGCCGCCGCTGGCGAGACCCAGTCCTTCCAGATCGCCGTCCTCCCCCGCCTCGGCGCCGCCGACGCCAGCTACCACCTCGACCTCACCCTCGACAACCCCACCGGCGCCACTGCCCGCGCCTTCCGCGAGTATTTCGTCAAAACCGCCGAGCCCGGCTATCCGCGCTTCGAGACCAGCCGCTGGCCCGACCCCCTCGCCCCCGAGACTGACCTCCCAGTCACCGGCACCGACTGCGGCGCGTTCTGGATAGACGTCGCTCTCCCCGCGAACATGCCCGCCACGACTCTCGAGGCCGTCGTCAAGGTCACCGAGGGCGGCGAGACCGCGACCATCGTCGTCCCCATCCAGGTCGTCCCCGGCCTCAAGCTCCAGCCCAAGGACTTCCCCCTGGTCGCCTGGTTCCGTCCCAAGTACGGTACGAAGTCTCTCAGCCCCCAGCAGATGCTCGACATGGGCGGCATGGTCCTCGACCACCACCTGCAGGCCATGGACCAGCTGAAGGGCCTCTTCAAAGCCGACGACACCACCGCCTTCGACAAGGCCCATGACACCCTCGCCCGCCAGGGCCAGAACGTCTTCGAGCTGGACAGCCCCCGCCCCAACCTCAAGTGGGACTACAGCGCCCTCTACGACCACGTCAAAAAGCAGGGCTGGCTCGATCAGGCCCTCATCTACAGCAACGTGGACGAGCCCCTCACCGAGACCTTCTACAAGGACAACGTGCCGTGGTACCAGGACACGAAGACCAGGTACCCAGGCCTCCGCGTCTTCCTCGCCTCTGATTACCACGAGGGCATGGAAAAGGGTTGCGACATCTGGATGACCGACCTCTCCGCCGCCGGCTACCAGCCGGAGAAGATGCGCGACCTCAAGGCCCCCACGCTCTGGAACTACTACTGCCACCTCCCCATCCACCTGCAGTTCCGCGCCCCGCTGACCATGGCGCCGAACATGGAGGTAGACAACGAGGCCCTGCAGCACCGCCTCGCGCTGTGGATGTCTGACTACTACGGGGCAAAGGGCGTCTTCATCTGGGCGGGGTTCTCAGCCGGGGGTCTCAAGGATGACTTCTGGCAGACGCTCGAACTCGAAAGCAAGCCCGGCGGCTACCCCTACGGCGGCCTCCACAACGGCAACAACTTCCTGGTCTACCCCCCACAAAGCGACGGCGGCCCGGTCCTCCCGTCGGTCCGCCTCAAGGTCCTACGCGCGGGCATGCAGGACCTCGCCCTACTCCGCACCTGCCGCCAGCTCCTGTCCGAGGGCAAAATCAAGGGCAAGAAGGCAACTCAACTCAAGCAACTCCTGGACCCCGTGCCGGGGCTCTTCGTTCACCCTCAGTACTGGGACCGCCTGCCCGAGACCCTACTAGCCCGCCGCCAGCAAATTCTGGAGGTCCTGGCCAGCCGTTAGCCTCTCCCGAACGCGTGGTAGGCATGCTCCGCATGCCGGAACTTGTCAGCGCAACGCCGTTGCCATAGGAGGGGCCGAATGCCGGCAGCCGCACCGTCGGCATCCGGCCCCACTCGTGCGCACCTTCAACCCTCTGTGTCATCCTGAGAAGCGCAAAGCGCGACGAAGGATCCCCCCTGAAACGCGTGGTAGGCATGCTCCGCATGCCGGAACTTGTGACCGCAACTGGTTCCGGCAT
>JBDKRC010000123.1:0-25902 GCA_039683575.1 Armatimonadia bacterium
CGGCCCATGCGCGGTAGGCCGGAACACGTCAAGACACGAAGGCACCCTCATTCGAGGGAGCCTTCTTGCGGTTCCCGGCGGCGCGGGCTTCCAGCCCGCCTCGGGTCCGTCCTGTCTCCCCCCGCCCTTGCTCCACCGTCTCTCTTCCGTAGGCCCGAAGGGCCGCAAGGCCCTGGGCCGCTGTCTATCTTCCGTAGGCCCGAAGGGCCGTCAGCCACTAGCCAGGGCCGCAAGGCCCTGGGCCGCGGCGCCCCTCCGCTAGAGCCCCGAAGGGGCGCCAGCCCCTCTCTATGCATGCCGGCCCATGCGCCGTAGGCCGGAACACGTCAAGAAAAGAAGACCCCCTCATGGAGGGGGTCTTCATTTCGCACACTGAGCGAGGGCGAGGCCTTCTAGGGCAGCAGCGAATTCCAGTAGCGGTTGGTCAGGTTGCTGGTATCAGCGAAAGCAACATCGTTCTTGCTGAGCCACTTGCTGTGCCCATCGCAGAAGGTCACGTTCGTGCCGTCATTATGAGGGCACGTGAAGTTGCCGACGGCTTTGAAAGTGTTGTACTCGCCAACACCGGCATAGGTGCCATAGGTGCTGGCATAGTCCAGAACCATGATGATCTCGGCCGGTCGCGTGATCTCGCCGAGGCTCCGGGCCGGAGCTACCTCATAGTCGCTGACGCGCCGGTTGTAGCCATAGGAGGGCGACGCGGCGCCGTCCCGCGGTACTATGGACGGACATACGAAGACCTGCCGGTTCTTGATGTACGGATACACCAGGTCCATCCAGCTAATCAGCTTGCCGGTGGTGGTGCCGTTGTAGGCGGTGGTGAAGAAGTAGCCCGGTGCGCTGGTGTCCGGCTGAACCATGTTGATGCCATGCATCGGCAGGCGCTCGTCGTAGTCCTGAGCGTACTGAATGAAGGCTGTGCCAATCTGTTTGAGGTTGTTCAGACAGGACGTCTGCCGGGCCTTCTCCCGGGCCTTGGCGAAGACCGGGAAGAGGATTGCGGCGAGGATCGCGATGATGGCAATTACCACCAAAAGCTCGATCAGCGTGAAACCCTTGCGACGGTTCTGGAGCCTCGTACCTTGCTTCCGCATCTTTTGCATAGTCTCCTAACGAAGTGATAGTTGCTATACTTCTCTACCACCGTGATAGTTCCTCCTCCGCTTATGCTTTTTTGACACACAGTTTCAGAATTGCTCGCCGGGCAGGGAAACAGCGGCCGGAGTAGCGGCGCTCTGAGGAATCCGGAATTGTTCAGCTAGACCGTCGGCTGAGTCTGAAAATGGCTCTGAAGGGCCTCTCTGTGGCTCTCAGGCCGATTCGAAGTGTGTCACGTTCTGAATGGAGGGTGCAAACGCCCGCAGAGGCCCCTCAGAGCCCCGTAGCGGGCACTTTCTCTTTCCGCATGGGGCACAAAATCCCCCGTGATTTGGCGGTTTGGATCAGTTAGCCTTCGCCGCATCAACGAAAATGGCTCTGAAGGGCCTTTGCG
Organism: Armatimonadia bacterium; assembly: GCA_039683575.1. Taxonomy (GTDB): domain Bacteria; phylum Armatimonadota; class Zipacnadia; order Zipacnadales; family UBA11051; genus JAJFUB01. The sequence goes on from JBDKRC010000123.1 coordinate 1,493, forward strand.
GGGCTCTCAGAGCCATTTCGATGTGTAACAGTTCTTCTAGCGCCCGTAGAGGCCACTCAGAGCCACACAGCGCCGATCCCGCAACCCGCCAAAACTGGCAATGGAACACTGGTTGCGAGGCTGCGGTCCTATACCTCCTCCAACACCGCTCGAACCGGCGACCCCTCCGCACCCCTTATTGACAAGGGCAGGCAGATCAACCGGTACCTTCCTGGCCGCACTTCCTCGAGGTTGATTCCTTCGAGCGCCAGCAGGCCATTGCCCAGGATTGTATGATGCGCTGGAGATTCGGGATCACCATAGGCATCGAGGCTGATGTAGTCGAGACCCACCAGCCTGAGCTTTCTATCCACACACCACATGGCGGCGCCCTGCGTCAGGTATACGTACTCTTCGGTGAACACTCCGTTTGTCACGCGGCCGCTGTGAGAGTTGCCGGTGCGGAAGAGTATGGCCTCCCCCGGCTCAGTCTCGAGGCCCTCCAGGTCGTCGGCCTGCACTGCCACCGGGTCGAGTATCTCGACGACCCGCGCCGGCATGATGAAATGGTCCACCGGGAAGTCGTCGAGGCGCTGGCCATCCTCGGGGAAGAAGTGCGCGGGGGCGTCGAGATGGGTGCCGGAATGGGCTCCCATCGTGAGGCGCATCGCCTCTCCCCCATCGGTCACGGCTTCACGGGAGAAGGCGGGGTCACCAGGGTAAACGATATTCTGCTGCCCAAGCTTCACTGAGATGTCATACAAGGCCATCTATAGCGGCTCCTCAGGGTCCAATCGACCATCCGGGTCTCGGGACATTGGTCGTCAGTGTGGTACCATACAGGGTATTGCCCAGCCGTACCTGGTAGACCTTCCGACCACGATTGGGATATAATCAGGATCGTCTGGACGTTTGGAAAAAGATAAGCATATCTTGCACCACCGGGCCCACAGATTTGTCAAAGCGATAGAGTGTGATGCAATTGCAGCGACAGCCACAACTTAAGCCACATTTCATCGCTTGCGCAGCCGTTATCCTACTGGCATTCACGGGCCTCAACTACCAGCTGGCGGACCCCGATGAGGGCCGCTACTCCGAGATCCCGCGCGAGATGATCGAGCGGGGCGATTGGATTACCCCTACTCTCAACTATGCACCGTACTTCGAGAAGCCTCCTTTGGCTTACTGGCTCACCGCAGCCAGCCTGACGGTGTTTGGGGAGCACGAGTGGGCGGTTCGCCTTATCCCGGCCCTGTTCGCGCTTCTGGGGCTGCTGGTCGTGTACCGGCTGTCGAGACAGACCGTCGGCTCGGGCGCGGCCCGTTGGGCGCCTGTGCTGCTATTCACCTCCCCGTTGTACTTCGTCATGGCGCGTCTTCCGCTCACGGACACCGTGTTTGCGGTCTGTCTGGCTGCGACTATGGCAGCGTGGTGGGAATGGGAGCGCTCTGAGGGGCGGTCACGGTGGCTGGGGCTGGTGACCGGAGTACTGCTGGGGCTGGCAATCCTGTCCAAGGGCCCTGTGGCGGTGGTTCTGTTTGTCGGGTCGGTTGGCGTATATATGTTGGCCGCGCGGCGACTCACGTGGCAGCGGGTCGGTGGCGGGGTGTACGCGGTGCTGATCGGGTGTGCCGTGGCCACGCCGTGGTTCCTGGCGGTGCAGGCCTACAACCCCGGGTTCGCCAACTACTTCTTCATTGTCCAGAACTTCAACCGTTTTTCAGGCCAAAACTTCAGCGAACACGCCAAACCAGTGTGGTACTTCCTGCCCATGGCGGTGCTTGGGATGGGTGTCTGGGCTGCGCTGTGGCCGGGGGTGATCTGGCGCGTTCCAGGGGCCTGGCGGCGCAGTGTGCCGGAGCAGCGGCAAGGTTGGCTGTACCTGGCCGCCTGGGCGGCGTTCCCGCTTTTCTTCTTCAGCCTGAGCTCCTGCAAGCTGGTCACTTACATACTGCCGATTGAGTGGTCTCTGGCCGCCCTGAGCGCCTATGGCATTGACAGGCTGCTGGGCAAGACTGAAGTGACGCGCGCCGTGCGCTGGGGGGCAGTCGCCGTGGCGGTCGTATTGCTCGGAGTGCTGGCCTACGGCATTCCCAAGTTGGCGAGCAGGGACCCTCATCTGAGCTCGACGCCGGTCACTACAACCACCTTCGCCATCGTCATAGGCACCTGGTTAGCGGCGGCAATCGGTCTGAGCATGGCGCCACGCCTGCGCCTGCCGCAGTGGCGGTGGGCAACGTTCTCGGTAGCCGCGACGCTGGTGTGGGCGGGGCTGATTCCCGTCTTTGGCGACCTGTCCGGGGGCATGCACCTCGCCGGCATACTGCCGAAGACCCTTCATGCGGATGGCCCGGGGCGCGCCTGCACGCTCGCGCAATACCGCGAGTACGATCAGTCGCTGACTTTCTACACCCATATGCGGGTCGTGCTGATTGACAAGGTTGACGAGATCAAGCTGGGGCTGCAAGAACCGGACGCGGCGGTCTGGTTCCGCAACGGTGAGGCCAGTATCGATGACCTCTCCGGCCGCGGGCCGCTGGCGCTGGTGGTGAAGGCGCGGAATGCTGAGGAACTGGCAGCAGCCCATCACTTGATGCTGTATCGTAAGAACTCCGATCGCGCTCTGTTGCTCAACTCGGCGGCGATGAAGCTCTTGGCCGTTTCTCCCGAAGAGGTGTACCATGCGCAATGAGTTTCTGCCGCTTAGCAAGCCCACTATTGGCCCGGAGGAGATCGCGGAGGTCGTGGACTCGCTGGAGTCGGGCTGGATTACCACTGGCCCGAAGGTGCAGCGTTTCGAAGAGCTTCTGGCGGACGTTGCCGGCGCCAAGCATGCGGTAGCCATGAACTCCGGCACAGCGGCCCTGCATGTCTCACTGCTGGGCCTGGACATCGGCCCCGGTGATGAGGTCATCACGACGCCGATTACGTTCGCGGCGACTGTAAACATGATTCTGGCGGTCGGCGCGCGTCCCGTTCTGGTTGATGTTGACAGGACCTCGCTCAACATCATCCCTGAGCTAGTGGCCGCAGCCGTCACCCCGGCGACGCGGGCGATCATGCCGGTACATTTCGCCGGGTTGCCGTGTGACCTTGAGGCGCTGGGAGAGATCGCGAAGCAGCACGGCCTCGACATCATCGAAGACGCGGCCCATGCAATCGGAACTCTCTACCGAGGAAAGCCGATTGGAGCACTGTCGAAGGCCACCGAGTTCAGCTTCCACCCCATCAAGAACATCACGACCGGTGAGGGCGGGGCGCTGTGCACTGATGACGACGCCCTCGCCGACCGGGCGCGGGTGCTGCGGTTCCACGGGATCGACCGGGATGCCTGGAAGCGGTATGACGTCAAGGGCGTGCCGCATTACGACGTTACGGCACTGGGGTACAAGTACAACATGCTGGACCTGCAGGCGGCGCTGGGGATTCACCAGATTGCGCGGCTGCCGGGGCTGGTAGCACGGCGGCGGGAGATTGCCGCCCTGTACCGAGAGCAACTGGCTGAGGTGCCCGGTCTGGCTCTGCCGCCGGACTCAACCGGAGAAGACCTGCACCCATGGCACCTCTTTGTGGTGAAGGTGGTTCCCGAAGTCATCGGCATGGACCGGGATACCTTCATGGCGACACTCAAGACCTACAATATCGGTAGTGCCCTGCACTTCCAGGCGATTCACCTGCACTCATACTTCGCAGCGACTTTGGGGTATGAACGCGGCAGCCTGCCGGAGGCTGAATGGGCCTCCGACCGGATTCTGTCCCTGCCACTGTTCCCAGGCATGAGCGACGAGGATGCCATGGATGTGGTAGAGGCCATCAAGAGCATTGCTGGGGGGCGAGCATGAGCGACGCTGTGCCCGTCCACGTGTCGATAGTCATACCGGTATATAACGAGGAGGCCAACCTGGAGGAACTGCTGCGGCGCCTGGTGGGTGCAGCGCAGGCTCTGGGGAAGCCGACAGAACTCATCTTTGTGGATGATGGCAGCAGCGATGGCACCCTGGCGGCGCTGAAGGCCTTCTCCAGTCCCGTAGTGGACGTCCGGGTCGTGGAACTCGCGCGGAACTTCGGCCAGCACGCGGCGGTCATGGCGGGCTTCACGCAGTGCCGGGGCGACATCGTTGTGACGATTGATGCCGATCTGCAGAATCCTCCGGAGGAGATCCCGCGGTTGGTGGCGGAGATGGAGCGCGGGTATGACGTCGTTGGCTCGGTTCGCAAGGACCGGCAGGACCCGTTCGTGCGCAAGATATCATCGAGGATCGTGAACCGGCTGGTGGCGAAGGCCACAGGGCACGATCTGCACGACTACGGCTGCATGCTGCGAGCGTACAACCACGACACCGTGCGGGCCATGCTTGACTGCCCGGAGCGGCGGACCTTCATCCCGGCTCTGGCGATGACAGTGGCCCGGACGGCCAGCGAGATCGAGGTCGGGCACGCCGACCGCTTTGAAGGCAAGTCCAAGTACAACATCTTCTCGCTGCTGCGGCTGAATCTCGACCTGATGATGGGTTTCACGCCCATTCCGCTGCGCCTGGTCAGTGTCACCGGCATGCTCATAGCAGCGGTGGGGTTGCTCTTCTCGCTGTTTCTCGTGATTCGGCGGTTCGTGGTCGGTCCTGAGGTTGAGGGCGTCTTCACGCTGTTCGCGGGGCTGTACTTCTTTGTCGGCGTCCAGATCATGGCTGTCGGTCTTATAGGAGAGTATATGGCACGGACGTATGACGAGGTGCGGGGGCGGCCGAGGTTCATCATCCGGCATGTACACGCCCGGGACGGTGAGGCGGCATGAAGGCCGTAGTCTTTGCCTATCACAACATCGGGTGTGTCGGGCTGCAGGCGCTGCTGGACGCGGGCGTTGAGGTTGTGGCAGTGGTTACCCACGAGGACGATCCGGATGAGAACGTATGGTTCGATTCGGTCGGAAAGCTTGCGCATGCGCACCAGCTACCCGTCCTCACCCCGGACAACCCGAATACCGAGGACTTTGTCCAGCATCTTCGTGCGCTGGAGCCTGATTTTCTCTTCAGCTTCTACTACCGCTACATGCTCAAGCGCCCGCTATTGGAGTTGCCCTCTCTCGCAGCGCTGAACCTGCATGGCTCGTACCTGCCGGCCTACCGTGGGCGGTGCCCGGTGAACTGGGTGCTGGTGAACGGTGAGACGGAGACAGGTGTGACCCTGCATCACATGGTGGAGAAGCCGGATGCCGGGGACATCGTAGGCCAGCGGAAGGTGCCAATCGCGGACACCGACACGGCACTGACGCTCTATGGGAAGATGACCGAGGCGGCGGGCGTGCTGATGGCTGAGACGCTGCCGCTGCTCCTGGCGGGGAAGGCCCCGCGCATCCCCCAGGACCAGTCGCAGGCGAGTTACTATGGCGGCCGCAGGCCCGCAGACGGGCGGTTCGACTGGTCTGGCAGCGCGCGCGACATATACAACCTGGTGCGCGCGGTCACTCACCCGTATCCCGGGGCGTATGCCGACTTCCGTGGGGGACAGCTGCTGGTGTGGTGGGCTCTCCCCCACCTCGAGGCCTGCAATGAGGCGCCGGGCACTGTAACGGACCTGGGGGGCGATCACATCACCGTCGCTACGGGCCAGGGGCAACTGCGCCTGTTGTCGGTGCAGGTGGATGACGGGCCGATTCTGGATGGACGAAGTTTCGCCAACCGCTTTGGGTTGGTCGCAGGGAATAACCTTATGGCACCCGATGCAACTGCACCGCGGAGCTGAAGAAAGCGAGTATCAATATGAACGTTCTTGTTACCGGCGGTGCTGGGTTCCTTGGCTCCCATCTCTGCAGTGCCTTCATCGCGCGCGGCGATCAGGTGACTTGCCTTGACATGTCAGCGACAGCGAAGGTAAGCCACCTGCTGGATAACCCCAGTTTCCGCTACGTCCATGATTCGGTGCTGAATGCGCAGATGGTGGACGCCCTGGTGGCCCGCGCGGACCTGGTGTACCACATGGCGGCCGTGGTTGGCGTGGAACACTATGTAGCGGACCCCTATAACGTGCTCAACGTTAACATCAACGGGACCCAGGAGGTTCTTCGGGCCGCCTACCGCCACAACAAGAAGGTTGTCTTCACGTCCACCTCGGAGGTCTACGGGCGGAACCCGAAGGTGCCGTGGTCGGAGCATGATGACCGCGTGCTGGGCTCCACCTCAATTGACCGATGGTGCTATTCCACCTCGAAGGCCACTGGCGAGCACTTCTGCCACGCCTTTGGGCACATGGGCCTGGACTTTGTCATCGTCCGCTACTTCAACATCTATGGCCCCCGTCTGGACGCGCTCGATCGTGGCCGCGTGATCACGATCTTCCTGGGTCAGATCCTGTCCGGCAAGCCAGTCACCGTCGTCGGCGACGGCACCCAGACCCGCTGCTTCACCTACGTCACTGACGCGATGGCCGCGACCGTTGAGGCCGGCATCAACCCGGCGGCCTCCGGGGGAACCTTCAACATCGGTACCGACCGCGAGACCAGCATACTTGAGCTCGCCCAGACGCTCGTCAAGATCTCGGGCACCAATACTCCCATCGAGATGGTGTCGCAGGAGAAGATCTACGGTGATAGCTACGAGGACATCCAGCGGCGCGTGCCCGATGTAACCGCCATGCGCACGATACTGGGCGTCACCGCCGAGACGTCGCTCGAGGACGGCATGCGCGCGACGTATGAGTGGTTTGAACAGGCCCGCAACTGTCCGGCCGGCAACGAGCCCGTCGCCATGAAGATGGCGCGCCGAGGCCGCTGACCGTGCCATCGGAGCTGGGCATCAAGATTGACGTGGATACGCTCATTGGCTATCGCCAGGGCGTGCCGTCGCTATTGCGCCAACTGGAGACGGTCGGGGCCAGGGCTACCTTCTGCTTTGCGGTAGGCCCTGACCGCTCCGGGCTGGCCATCCGGCGGGTATTCACGCAGCGCGGCTTCATAGCCAAGATGCTGCGCAACAAGGCTTTGACCACGTATGGTTTTCCCACGGTGGTCTACGGTACGCTCCTCCCTGCCCCCCTCATCGTCGCTGCAGACCCCGGTATAGCCAGAGCAGTCGCTGACGCCGGCCACGAGATCTGTGTCCATGGCTGGGATCATGTGAACTGGCATGATAACCTTGGGAGGATGCCGGCTGACCGCGTGAACGAGCAGATGAAGCGCGCTTTTGACGGATTGACACAGGCGGTGGGGTTCAGGCCGCGATGCTTCGCCGCTCCGGGGTGGCAGTGCTCCGCCGCCAGTCTGGCCTCACATGACGCGCTGGGGCTGGCCTACGCCAGCGACGTGCGCGGGAAGGGGGGGCCCTTCCGCCCGGTGTTAGGCGGCACTGAGTTCGTTACGCCTCAGATTCCGACGAACCTGCCGACACTGGACGAGATGTGGGGCGCGGAGGTGCAGGACTGCAGCATGGCGGCAGCCCGGTGGCTGAGCCTGCTGCAGCCCGAAGTGAACGTGTTGACGGCACATGCGGAGATGGAGGGTATGGCGCTAATCGAGGCGCTGCCGCTGTTTCTGAGACGGGCTGGCGACAGTGGGATAGCGGGCGTCGATCTGGGTACCATCGTCAGCCATGTCACTGACTTCCCTGCTCGAACAGTCGCTCCAGTTCGTCTGCCCGGACGGGCGGGCACGGTGTGGTCTGTGCTTGAATAGTCGCAAGCCCGTCGTATAGCTATCAGACTAAGGTTTGGCGGGCGCCGCCGGACCTGCCTCGAGATCCTCCTCCAGATCGCCAATCGCCCTAAGCAAGTCCACCACTGAAGTCTGCAGATCGTAGCGTGCGTTGACAGTGGCCGCCTGGGCCGCCGCCAGCGCCGTCTGGGCATCCAGCACCTCAATGCCGATTGAGAGGCCCGCCGCGAAGCGCACGTCCGCCATTCGCAGCCGCTCACGGGCATTGACCTCCCCGGCCTCGGCCACCTTCAATTGCTCCCGCGCCTCATCCACGGCCAGAACCGCGTGCTTTATCTCCAGCGAGATGTCCTGTTTGAGGCTCTCGATCTGCAGCTTCGCATCGGCAATGACAGCCCGCTGTTCCTCCTCCTCAGCCCGGCGCAACCCACCATCGGAAAGCGGTTTGGTCCAGGCAAGCCCGAGAACCCAGTTGAGCGGCTCATTCACGGCTGTAACCGTCTGCTGGTTGACCTGGGCAACGAAACCAAGACTTGAGTTCGTGCTCTGGTGAATGACGTCGAGAGTCGCTTCAGCCACCCTGAGCTGGCGCTCTGCAAGGGTCATTTCCGGCCGCTTTTCCCAACCGAGCGCGAACAGGTCGGTGAGGGAGGCATCTGGCTGTTGCAGTGGCACGCCTTCCTCCACGGTCAGAACGGTCGTCTGCGGCAGCACAAGCAGGTTGGCAAGTACCGCGCGGGCCTGCTGGGCAGCGGTCTGGGCGGCAATGATGTCACCCTTGGCGCTAGCGAGCTCGGTCTCGGCCTGCACCACCTCGAAATTGGGTACAGTTCCCGCAGCCTCCATGGCACGTGTGATTCTGAGGTGCTCAGCGACGGCGGTGGCGCGCTGGTTCGTGACACTCGCCAGCATGTCCAGACGCAGGATGTTGTAGGCCAGCGTTCGGGCCGCGAGCGCCGTTTCGCTGGCCGTAACCGCCGCCCGGGCGCTGGCTGCCTCGATGCCCCGCTTCGCCAGCGCCGTCTGGGTCTCCAGGCGATGCCCGGTGTACAGGGGCTTGTTCAGGGCAACGCTCAGGATTTCATTGAAGGGCCTTGAATTCTTGACCGGGGCCCTGTGCGTCAACGAGGCGCTGGCTGCCGTGGTAGTCTTGCCAATAGTCTGCGCCTGCTTCAGCCGTGCCTCGGCCTGTTCGACCGACTTGGCGTCCCGCTGCAGTTGCAGACTGTTGCGCAAGGCCAGCTCTGCGGCCTGCGCCGGCGTCAGGTTGAGTTCAGTGGGCGCCTGTGAGGCAACCGCCGGTTGGGCGGCCTGTGCTTCCTGGGCCAGCGCAGCGCCCGCCGTCAACCACAGCAAGCAGGCCAGCATCGCCGCCGCCAGTGCGTGCGGCAGCATCGGCTTGGATATTTCACGATAGTTGGTGTTCATTGTGTGCATCCTTACTTGAGTGCGACTCCGGAGTCTCGTTAGAGAGCGCAACACTAGGCGGCCGCGTCTTCATCATCAGGCGGGATGATCTTCTTGCGCAGACGACGGCCGAGCTTCAGCACGTCGTCGACCAGGGAGTAGATGACAGGTGTGGCGATCAGCGTGACTGCCAAAGAGAGCACCTGGCCCCCGATGATGACATGGCTCATGGCGCGGTTGGTGCCCGCTCCGGTGCCGCTGGAGATCGCCAGAGGGATCATGCCGGCAACGAAGGCGATGGTCGTCATCAGGATGGGCCGCAGCCTGTCCTTACAGGCGGTCAGGATCGCCTGGGTGCGGTCCATGCCCTTCGTGCGCAGACCGTTGGTATGGTCTACCTGCAAAATGGCGTTCTTCATGACCACGCCGAACAGTACTAATATCCCCAGCATCGAGAAGACGTTCAGCGAGCCATTCATGACCCACAGCGAGAACATCGCGAAAGGCAAGGTCAGCGGCAGCACATTGAGGATTACCAGCGGGTAGATCCACGACTCGAACTGCGCGGCGAGGATCAGGTACATGAACACGACTGCGAGGATGATGGCCATCCCGAAGCTGCTCATCGTCTTGCCGAACTCGGCCGCTCGACCGGTGAAGAACCCACGGTACAGCGTGTCCAGCTTCTGCGCTTTGAAGAGCTCGACGACCTTGGCCTGAAGCTCCTGCTCCGAGACCCCCGGCGCCGGGTTCACTGACACGGTAATGGCGTGCGTCCGCGCATACCGGTCTACAAGCGACGGCGCCCCGGCCTCCCGGTAGGACACCACCTGATCGAGCGGCACCGCGCCGACGGTCGGATCAGAGCTGCGCACGGTAAATAGCGACAGGTCATCCGCGGAGTTCCGATACTCCGGCTTGGCGCGCAGGTTGATGTCGTATAGCTGCCCGCCCTCGGCATAGTCGGAGACCTTCTTGCCGGCCACGAGCGTCCGCATCGTGGTTGCGATCCCCGCCACCGATAGCCCCAGATCGGAAGCCACGTCACGCTCCACGCTCACGCCCAGTTCCGGCTTGCCGATGACCGAACTCGTGTCCGCATCGGCTGCCAGCTTGCTCTGCTTGATCTCCGCCACGATGCGGTCCCCGGCCGCCATGACTTTCCGTAACTCAGGTCCGGTGATCGTGTAAGTCACCTGCGCCGAGGCGCCGCCACCAATCGGGCTGACCTCTGACACCGTCGTCCGCAGTTCCCGCGGGTAGCGCGTGAGTATCTCATTGCGAGTCCGCGTCATCAGGTCCTGCTGCGTGGTCGGCGTCTTGCGATCCTCGACCTCGCTCATGTGGACGTCAACGGTGCCGCGGTTCTGCGTGCGCTGCCTATCATCGGCGACCGTGACTACCGTGTACGAGACCTCCGGCAGCTTGCGGATGTCCTTGGCGATGCGGTTCATCAGCGTCTCGGTGCTCGACAGCGACGTGCCTTCAGGCGCGCGCACCGACACCACGTAGCGGCTTTGATCATCATCGGGGATGAAGTTCGCCTTCACCATCTTGCCCAGTGGCACCACGGAGAGGAACACGAGAACCGCGATGGTGACCACGGCCCAGCGATGCCGCAGCGACCAGTCCAGCACCACTCCGTAGAACCCTTCGACGCGGCCAAAGAGACCGGTCTTGTGGCTATGGCTGGCATGGCTGGTCGCCTGCGCGACCGCGTCCGCCTCAAGCTGCTTAGGCCTGCGTAGCCACTTGGCGCACAGCATTGGCGTAAGCGTAAAGGCCACCAGCAGCGAGACCAGGATCGCGAAGGCCATCGTCAAACCGAAGGACTGGAAGAAGCGCCCGATGATTCCGTTCATGAAGGCGATTGGGACGAAGACCGCAACGAGCGCGAATGTCGTTGCCAGTACCGCTAAGCCGATCTCCTCCGTCGCCTCCAGCGTCGCCTGCCGCGCGCTCATCTTCTTTTCATGAAGATACCGGTAGATGTTCTCCAGAACAATTACCGCATCATCAATGACGATACCCACCGCCAGCGTCAGCGCCAGCAGCGTGATGATGTTCAGGGAGAAACCCATCATCGAGATCAGGGAGAAGGTCGCGATCAGCGAGGCCGGGATGGACAGCGCCGCGATCACGGCGGAGCGCCAGTTGCACAGGAACACGAGCACGATCAGCGAAGCCAGAATGGCCCCGAGGATCAGATGTTCCTGCACCGCATCCAGCGAGGACTTGATGAAGGTCGAGCCGTCGGACACAATGCGTGCCTCGTAGCCCGCCGGAAGCAAGTTCCTCGCTTGCTCGACGCGCGCCTTGACTGCATCAGCGACCGCCACGGCGTTCGCGCCGCTCTGCTTGGTGACGTTGATCAAGACGGCGCGCTCGCCGTTCACGTTGGCGATTGATTCCGCTTCCTCTTCCCCATCCTCGACGTCAGCCACATCGGCCAGACGAATGGGCTGTCCATCCTTTGTGGTGACAATCAGGTCACGCAAGGCCCCGAGATCCGTCGTGCGTCCCTGCGTCCGCACCGATACGCGGCGGGCGCCTTCGTCCAGCGCGCCACCGGGCACCTGCAGGTTCTGGCTGGCCAGCGCCGTCTCGATATCTGACGCCGAGAGATCATAGGAGCGCAGGGCGTAGGCATCCAGCGCGACGTTGATCTGTCGAGCCTGACCGCCGATGATATCCGCCTGCCCCACGCCGTTGATATTCTCAAGCTGGGGACGGAACCGCTTGTCGGCAAACTCGGTGAGTTCCCGAATCGGCGCGGTTTTCGACGACAGCGCGATTGTCACAACGGCGACCGCGCCAGTGTCCAGCTTTTGGATTATCGGCTTTTCAACATCATCCGGCAGATTGGGCAGCGCCAGATCGACCTTGGCGCGGACCTCGTTGGCGGCCTCCTCCGAGTTCTTCTCCAGGACGAACTTGGCCATGACGACCGAGACGCCCTCAGAGGAGGTGGAGGTCAGCGTATCGATGCCCGAGACGCTGTTGACCTGCTTCTCGATCTCCTCGGTGACCTGCGTATCCATCTCCTCGGGCGTCGCGCCGGGGAGAACGGTGCTGATCGTCACGATCGGGAAGTCGATGTCGGGAAAGCGGTCGATTCCCAGCTTGGTATATGACATCCCGCCAACGACGACGAGCACGAGGATCAGCACCATCGCGACGACGGGTCTATGAACTGACAGTCTGGCAAGAGCTTGCATGAAAACCTCCGGCGCCGCCCGTGAGCGGGCGCTGGCCTCCTTAGCCTTGAGCGATCAACAGCAGTGCGGAAAAGGGAATCCTTCAGCCCGCGGCGCGCGCGGGCTGATGATCATGACGAGGTGCCAGTCCCCACGGTCACTGCCTCACCGTTGGTCAAGTCACGCTGCCCCTGAGTAATCACCTGGGCCGTCTCGGGCAGGCCGCGTACCTCAATCCACTTCTTATCTTCGGTCTCAAGCCCGGTCCGCACCTGGTACTCGACTGCCTTACCATTTTCGACGGTAAAGACACGGGCGACATCCTCCTGCCCCTCAATGCCGTTCTCGCGCATGAGCGCTTCGGATGGAACCAGCAGAGCGTTCTCATGCCGCTCGACCAGGATCCGACCCTGAGCGAACATCTCGGGCCGCAGCAGGCGGTTTTTGTTGTCGATGCTGATGCGAATGGTGAAGGTGCGGTTGGCCTGCGAACCTGCCGGGTAGATGACCGCCACGCGCCCCGCAAAAGGCGTCGGGGATAGCTTGTTGACGCTGACCTCTACCGGCTGCCCGACCCTGATCAGGCCCAATTCACGGGCGGGAACGGCCGGTTCAAAGCCCACCGAGCCAAGCGCCACCACGCGCAAAATCGCCGTACCTGACGATACAACCTGTCCCGGTTCGGCCGTCCGCGAGGCAACCTGTCCTGAGATCGGCGAGCGAATGAAGGCATCGGCCAACGCCTTGCGGGCGATAGCAGCAGAGTCATATGCCTGGCGCAAGGCTGCCCGGGCAGCCTGCACGTCCGCTGCGCGAACGTCAATCTGAGCCATCCCGGCCCTGGCAGACTCCAGATCAGCAGCGCGTACCTTGTCCAGGGCCTCAGCCGCCTTGGCCTGCCGCAGGCGCTCCTCGGCCTGCCGGACCGCCTGCTCAGCCTGGACTACTTCCTGTGTCCGAGCCCCCTCCTTGACGAGAGACAGGGCTTCCTGGGCACCACGCAGTTGCGCGCGGCAAACCCGCTCCGCCGTCTCATACTGCTCCAGGGTGGCTCGTGCGGCGGCTCCCTGGGTGGTAAGCGTCCGGTAGCGGGCGGTGTCGGACTCTGCCTTTTCGAGTTGAGCCTGCGCGATAGTGACCTGCTCTTGTGCCCGGCGGATATCCTGGGCCCGCGAGCCTTCGCGCACCTGCGAAAGCTGCGCCTGCGCGCTCTCGAGGGCAGCTTGTGCCGAATCTATGCCAGTGCGAGTATTCACGCGCTGCTGTGAGTAGGCCGCGTCGGCGACCTTAATGCCGCTCTGGGAGGTTACCAACTGCTGCCGATGGCTCGCCTTGGCCTGATCCAGGCGCGAGCTAGCGACCTGCACGGCGGACTGAGCCATCCGCAACTGCGACCGCTGGTCAGCCATGTCCAGCTCGGCCACGACCTGGCCTGCTGATACAGAATCGCCTTCTCGCACCAGGACGCGGGACAGGCGGCCATTGATGCGTGATGACAAGGGCACGTCAGAGAGTGCAACAAGCGAGCCCGAGACAGGCACCCAATGGGTTACGGTGCCCCGCATGGAGCTTTGTACCTGAACTGGTGTGCTCTCAGCGGTGGCAGCCTCCGGCTTCTTCTGAGTCTCTTTGCGGCCGCAGCCGCTCAAGCCCCAGGACAGCACGGCCAGTGCAGTCACAATCGCGGTGACGGCGACCCACTTGTTGTTGGTCCAAACCCTTCGCAACATACAGACTTCCTCCTTGCGCGCTCCAGGAGCCCGTATCAGCCTGGGGTGGTGACGGGCCTTGACCTGATCGGCTACTGACAGAGACGGTGGTGAGTATGGGTGTCCAATTGAGGCGTAACCTACGTCGTCGTGAACGGAGGTGCAGTCTCGGCTGCTTGTGAGGGGGCAACACCTTTCAGGACAGTCCGCACCTAGAGGCGACGATTTTGCTTTGATTGCCAAAGTATATACGCTCTGCTTCCATTGTCCAGACGTTTTTGAGGCGGCTAAAGCGGAAGAGTTTCTTTGGTCAGTCTACGGCAGGCGTGGCGTCAGACGGACAGGCTTCGTCCCTGACGCCGAAAACGCGCTGCATTTCCTTCAGAATGCCAGGCAGCTTGTCAACCTTGACGAAGAGCACTCCACTGCCGCCCGGGTCTTTCAGCACAATCAGCTTATCCCCTGGCCCGATGCCCAGGGCCTTGCGGGCCTCCGCTGAGATCACTACCTGGCCGCGCTGACCCACAGTTGCGCCCCCCATGAAGTAGGGGGTGATATCATTTTCTTCCCCGGGGGGGCGTCTCATCGTTCCTCAGATCCGATCTTTCGCATTCAAAACGGCGAGAGGCTTGCTCACACTGACCGGTCCAGTCTCCACGGGGCGCCGGAATGGTTCGAGTTAGGCTGGTGTCCCTGGGACGGGCTCATTTCCCGCCTCCGGGATAAGTACAGCGGGCTCCCAAACTGCAGGTTTCGGCAGCAGCCATGGGTTGCCCGCACGACGTGCAAGCATGTACTTGCATACCCTACAGAATAATGCTATTATAGTCAAGAGGTAATTTGCCCTGCGAGGGTTGCCGGGGGCGCGACTTTTGCAGGTGTGGTAGTTGGACACAAAAGGGGAAAACGGTTAAAGTATTGTCAGAGAAGAACGACGAGGTGTTCCATGTCAGGTGGCGAGAATCAGCGCAACGGAGAGACAACCTGTTCGGCGCGGGAGCGCCTGCTATCCGCTGCTGTTGAGGTGCTATTGGACCGCGGCTACCGCGGCGCCACCAGCCGTGAGATCGCTCGGGTTGCCCAGGTAAACGAGGTAACCCTGTTCCGTCTGTTCTCGACGAAAGACGATCTACTGGCGGAGGCCATCGTTCAGCGAGCGGCGACGGACCGCGAGAGCGTACCCGCCCCTACAGGGGATATGCAGGCAGATCTTGAGAATCTGGCCGAGTTGACGGTGCGCAGTCTCAGTGGCGGAGGACACCTGCTCGTCCGCATCCTGCCCGAGATCCCGCGACTGCCAGCAGAGCAGCGGAAGGTCGTGCGCGAGGCGCTTGTAGAGACCCAGAAGTCCCTGGTAGCCATCTTCCGCCACTATCAGGACCTCGGCAGACTAGTTGGAGAGCCTGCCGAGTTCCTGTGCACCAGTTTCATGGGGCCCATACTGATGGTGGTCGGAGCCGCCCATTCCAGGGAGGAACCGGTGCAGTTCGATGCCAGCCAGCATGTGCGGGTCTTTCTGGAAGGGGCACGCGAAAGAGCCGGGCAATGATGCCAGGCTCCTGTGAGACTTCTTCTCTGGCTGTAGACCGTCCCTCTCCCCCATCCCCCGCTCCCTGGCCGTCTGCTCGCTGTTCTTCTATTGCGCCATCCCCTTAGCCGCCTCCGTGTAGATGTCCTCAGCGCCCAATACAGCCCCAAAGACCTTCACCTCATCCATCAACCCGTCGAAAGCGTATGCGTTCTTCCGTCCGATGTAGTTGCCGATAGTCATGGTGCGCTTGGCAGCCATGATGGGGACCGTGAGGTCCTGTTCGGCCGCGAGTTCACAGTCAAGGTACAGGGTGAGCCTGTGCCCATCGTAGGTGAGGGCCACATGACTCCAAAAGCCCGCCGGAACAGACCATTCTGGAGAAGAGACTGTCGGCTCGGTCGAATCGGCAGCCCCGAACTGGAACATCGCCCTGCTCCAGAAGTAGCGTAGACGCCATCCGGGCCAGGGGCCGTCGCCGCTCTTGTCACCCTTGTCGCTGATGATCTCATACGTGGCGCCACCGGCGGCCGGCTTTATCCAGGCCATTACCGTCATCGCCGCCGGGGCCCGGAGCTGCTCGGCCTGCTTGACCTCCAGGTACTGCTGCGACGCGCCTGTGAACCGCAGGCAGTTGCCTATGACCCCCGGAACGACTTCCGGCAACTTCCCGTCAAGGCCACTGGCCACCGCCTCATGTCCATTCCCCGAAGCATCCGCGACAACCCCGTTAGCGATAGTCTCCATAGGCCAGTAGGCCAGTGGCTCCACCGCACAGGCTGCGCCACACCACAGCACACACAGGACAATCAGCACCCGGTTACTTCGCATACACCTCGACCTCCTGCAGAGCGCTCTGGGTCTTGTCGGGCTGCAACGCTGTGACAGAGATGCGGATGGTGCTCGTTTTGACGGGGTCGAAGGTGCCGCTGAGCGGCTGGCCGGACAGCTTGCCAACGGTCTTCCACTGATCCGCTCCCGCAGGCACCTGCACTTCGGCTTCGAGAATGGTCGTCGTGTAGGCAACCACGCGCCCAACAGTCTGTTCGGCCGGCCAGATCACCTGGAGCCACTCACCGAGCTTCTTGGGGGTCTTTGACAGCCAGCCCATGCCGCGGGTGATACCGTCGAGGACGCGGTCGGGCTCGTTGCCATATTGCGAGCCACTGGATACCACCACGCGTGTGCCGTTGTCCTCGAAGGCCAGGTTGCCGGGCTTGGCCCGGGCAGCATTGTCCTTATCAATGGCAGCCTGGGTCGCTGAGACCTGCTCACGGCCCGCGAGAGACTCCCGAGTGGTATACACGTGTGAAGCGTAGATGCCGAACTGGTCGGTGAAGCTGCCGTTGGCGAGGCTGACCTTGCGCCCTTCGGAGACTACGGAGAGGCTCGCCGGAGCGCCCTTCACTGTGAAAGTCGCTTCCTGGGGCTCTGTGGCGGTGTTAACGGCGAAGAGGGTCAGTTCATTGCCAACCTTGCGCAAGCTGACATGCATGTGTTCCGGCTTGGCGGCCTTGACCGTCACGGCCTGCGGCACGTTATTGGCCAATACAGCATCCTTGAGGTCTGCTATCTCACGCGCCACGAAGGGCATGCCCAGATACAGGTCGGGGTAGTTGCGGTATTGGCTGTAGGTGTACCAGAGGAAGCCTTTGCCACCGTAGACCACTGCCTGGTAGGTCTGGTTGCGCAGTTCGGTCAGATTCGGGCCACGGTTGCCGGCTTTGCCATAGTCGCCGTAGTTGAAGCCCTGCGGCGTCACCCACGCCGGTTTGCGGCCATTGGTGGCGTCCTTGATGGCCAGCATGAACTGGCTGGTCTTCTCAATGGGGGAGGCGGCGAGGCCACCCTTGAGAAAGCAGGGGTACGGATCAGGCATGAGGACGTCCCCACCACGTTCGTAGCGGTAGATGCCTGCGACGGTATCGTTGAGCATGATGCAGGGGTGATACGGGTCGGCCTCACGCACCGTCTCGTAGATCTCCTGCGAGCGTTGCGGCAACACCGGTACCAGCTCCGGCTCGTCGGCCATGTACCATGCCAGGAGCGCCGGATGGTCCTTGAGGGCGTTGACGCGGTTGCGAAGCGCTTCCCGCTCCTGATCGTTGAGCGGACGCTTGGCATCATCGCCGCGGTTCATGAAGGCCGGGCTGTAGGGGCTGAAGGTCACGTAGGCCCCCTTGGCGGCAATCGGGTTCATCCACTCGCGAACCACATCGTCTTTGAAGTACTCCCGGCTATACGTCTGCAGGATGGTGTAGCCTTCCCTGGCGTCCCAGTCCTCGATGTCCTGGCTGAACCAGCCGAAGGGGAGAAAGGGGGTGCCGTTGTGGAGAAGGACGTTGCTCTCGTCAAAGCGCCACTCCTGGCCGTTGGGGGGCGGTGGCAGCTTGCGGAGGAGCTTTTGCGCACTGTGGACCACCTGGCCGCTCTTGTCCACGAGGCTGACCAGGAGCTTGTAGTCACCGATGACCAGCTTGTCGGCAGGCAGGCTCAGCTTGACCTGCGGCGCAGCGGCCACCGGTGTCGCCTGCGCGATGGGCCGGGGCTCGCCCTCGGACTTAGCGGGCAGAAGAACAGCGTGAAGCTGCTTGCCAGCCAGTGATTGGGGCGACAGAGCCGAGGTGACGGTGAACTCTATATTGTCCAGCTTCTGGGTCGCATAGATACAGTCGCGGTAGCCGGGGCGAGTGATGTCTATCGCGAGGGGTGTGTAGCTGAGGGAGAGCGGAACCTGTTTGACGTAGAGGATGTCATCGGGGTTGCTGCGGTCGCTGATGACGAAGCGAAGCGCCACGTTGCCATCTTTGCGCACCGGCACGCTGAAGCTGATTTCCCGGGCCTGGCCGCCATCAAAGCCCTGAGTAGTGGCTTTGCCGGAGGTGTGGCCGCCATCAGGGTAGTAAAGCTCCGGCTTGATCCTGATGAACCGGAACTTGCCTGTGTCATTCGTCAGGTGGGTCTTGCCCAGATATGAGAGTTGCTCACCCTCCATCTGGAAGCTGGCCTCGTAGGGCGGGCGCATGGTCCACATGTAGCGGGTGAGGTCCGCGCCGGGGAGCTTGAGGGTGGCGTAGAGGTTGGGCTGGTGGAAGCCGCCGCGTCCTTCGGTGAAGCTGGAAAGCTCCTGCGTGCCCGCCTGCCGCTCACGAGCCACGTTGAGGGCCCAATCGCCCTTGGAGGCGCCTGTCAGGCCCAGTTCGACGAAAGGTATCGCGACCTCGACAGTCCAGGACTGCGGCCCCTTCACGATCTTGGCCTGCCAGTTGGCGTCCCATTCGGAGGTCCGCACGTTTCCGCCCTGCCGCAGCTCGGCGTCATACTGGGTTCCGAGAGCGTTTACGCAAAAGTGGTAGTAATCGAGCCGGGCACTGTTGGGCACCACCATGAGCTCGATCACGTCATCGCTATGGACCCGGCCGTCACGCTTGGTCTCCCGGGCCACCAGCTTGTCCATCTGGGGCTCGAGCAACTCGACTGCGAAATACAGGTTCTGCTGGTCAAAGGCGACCTTGAAGCGGGTCTGGGCGGTCGCTGGCTTCAGGCCCTCGCCGAGGAGGGTGAAGTTGTTGTACCATTCGCCCTGCTGCCAGACAGCGTCGTCGAGCTTGCCGTCCAGCACCGGGGCCGCGGCGGCTTTGAGGGCGGTCACGGTCGGTGGAGCAGCAACGGCAAGGGCCACTGTCAGGAGGAACAGTGTGGAGAGGATAAGCGTCTTGATGGGGCGCATGAGGTCACCTACCAGGGGAATCATAGTATGTTCAGCTCTGCCGGACGGGAGTAGGTTGAACGGCGCCATGCCGCTCTCCTTCTCCGCAGCTCGCAGTAACTGTCAACTTGCGTTCCCCTGGCAGGTTTGGTCGTTAGAAGCTATCAGAAGCGCAGGTCACGCTCGCCTTGCTTGATGCGCGTCAGGAACTCCTTGGCCTTCGCGCGGGTCTTGTCGCTGGGTATGGCCTCTAGTTCGCGGGTAATAGCCTGCTCTCCCAGCTTGCGCAGGGGCTCGTCAGCATAGTCTTCGAGGTATTCCTGGAAGGTCAGGATTGCGTTCGCCTGGCAGACGTTGCCGATCTGCCCTGCTTTGGCCAGTTTCATGAACCGGTCACCCGTGCGCCCCTCGCGGTAGCACGCGGTGCAGTAGCTGGGGATGTAGCCTTCCTGAATGAGGCCGGTTAGTACCTCCGTCGGCGCGCGATGGTCTTCGGGCTCAAACTGCGGCGCTACGTCCTCGAAGCCCAGTTTGCCGGCGTGTGCATACCCACCGACGCCGGTGCAGGACCCTGCACTGACCTGGGAGATGCCGACGGCGACGACTTCTTCGCGGAAGCCCTGGGGCTCACGGGTAGAGAGGATCATGCCGGTGTAGGGAACCGCCAGACGCAACACGGCGACGAGCTTCTTGAAGTCGGCATCGGCCACAATGTGGGGGAATCCAGAGGAGTCGATCCCTTCCGCGCTGCGAATCCGAGGCACCGAGAGGGTATGGGGGCCGACGCCCCTGGCCGCCTCCAGAT
Source organism: Armatimonadia bacterium (assembly GCA_039683575.1). Classification (GTDB taxonomy): domain Bacteria; phylum Armatimonadota; class Zipacnadia; order Zipacnadales; family UBA11051; genus JAJFUB01. The sequence continues at coordinate 21,469 of JBDKRC010000123.1, forward strand.
GCTCGGCGTGCATCAGCATCCCGATGGTGTCGTACTGCCAGTCATACAGGCCATACAGCACGCCCAGACCCACATCATCGATGCCCCCCTCCATGGCGCGGTCATGGGCTTCGGTGTGCCAGGCGTAGTTGTGCTTGGGACCGGAGGGGTGAACCTGTTCGTATGTCGGCTTGTGGTAGGTTTCCTGGAAGAGGATGTAGGTGCCGATGCCCGCGTCTTTCAGCCGCCGATAGTCTTCCACCGTCGTGGCGGCGATGTTTATGTTTACCCGGCGGATAGCCCCGTTGTCGAGCTTGAGCGAGTACACAGTCTCGATGCATTCGATGATGTAGTCGAGGGGACAGTTGACAGGGTCCTCCCCCGCCTCCAGAGCCAGGCGTTTGTGGCCCATTCGCTCCAGTACCTGAACCTCTTCGAGCACTTCCTCCTGACTGAGGCGCCGCCGGCTGGAGCAGTTGTCATGGTTGTAGGCGCAATAGGTGCAGCGGTTGACGCAGTGGTCGGACAGATAAAGCGGGGCGAAGAGCACAATCCGGCGTCCGTAGATATGCTCTTTCACCTTGCGGGCGAGAGCATAGACAGCTTCCAGCGTCTCGGGATCATCCACGTTCAGCAGCACGGCGGCTTCACGATGGGTCAAACCCGCGAAAGTGGCGGCCTTGTCCAGGATGGCCTGCACGCGCGCGGGATCGCTCGCTTCGCGCTTGCCCTGGGCCAGTGTGGCCTCTACCTCCTCATGATCGATGAAATCCACGGCCTTCGACGACTTCGGGTCATACATAATGATGGTTCCTTCCTGCCTCAAGCATGCCATAGTGCACACACGCGCGTGCGCGCTGACTATTCCCTGGTGAGTGCCGTCTTGACGGCGACGTGGCGAACGCGGCCCAGACGCCCTGTGAGTGCGCTAATCTCATCAGTCGCGCCATCCACGATGATCGAGATGACTGACACCCCGCGCTCGCGATACGGGATACCCATACGGCCAATGATGAAAGGAGCGTATTCGTGGAGGACCGCATTCACTTCTTCGGCCGCAGAAAGGTCCTCCACGACGATTCCAACCACTCCGAGGCGTTTGTTCATTGCTGTCTCCTCGCCTCCGACGGGTACCAACCGGATGCAAAAACACCCTCTCGCGAGCATGCAAGAGGGTGTTATCCCTTATCTGTCATATGCCCGCGCCTGGCGCGCCTTCCCGCTTGGGTGTTAAGCCTCACGGTCAGGTCTGAATTCGCACCGACAGGAGAATCAATCCTCCTGTCCGTTGTCGTAAGTGTAACTCCTCAAAACCTGGCCGTCAACCGGGTAATGGGGATCAACAGTCGCGGCTGGCGGGGAGGATGACCGGCGCGGACGAAGAAGCTGACAGACTAATCTGACCATACAGCGGCCGCAAGCGGCGCTGGCGTTCCCGCATCAAGGAGATCAACCATGTTTCTGAACCACTGCCACATCTTCCCCCACGGGGCCTTCCCGGATCAGCCTGAGTTGGGGACGCTGCCAGAACTGGACCGGTTCATGAATGAGACGGGGATCGAGAAGACACTGGCCATCGCTCCCTTCTGGGGACCGAAGAGTGCAGAACTCCTAGGGGGCGAGGAGATAAATGGATGGCTTTACAGGAACCTGCAGGAGTACCCCCGCATTCAGGGGCTGGTGACAGTGTCGCCGAAGGACCCGCGGGCCTGTGAGCTCGTTGAGGAGTACGTCAGCAAGGGCTTCGTGGGCATCAAGACCCACCCACCCGTCATGGGCTTCCGAATTGACGAGCCTGCCTGCGATGACATGTACGCCCTGGCGGCGGAATTGGGCGTGTTCGTGCTCTTCCACACCGGAGTACATGGTGGGCGTCTGGAGGACTACCAGCCGCTACTCGTTGACAATATCATGCAGCGCCACCCGCGCCTCAAGGTCATCATCGAACACATGGGGGTCTCGGATGGCATCGGGCGGGGCTTCTTCGACCAGGCGCTGGCAGTGGTCTACAACCATGGCTCCGACTGGCGCAACGGCGGGGTCTACGCGGGGATAACGGGCATTGCCAAGCCACAGCACCGCCAGCTTGTGGCCGATACGGTCCGAGAGGCGGGGGCAGGCCGGACGATCTTTGGGCTGGATTGGCCTCACATGCGCGGGCACACGGCCGCTATCGCACGCTTTGAGGCGGAAATGGCAGTAATGAGGTCGCTCGGCCTGTCTGAGGAGCAAGAGCAGATGATCTTCGGGGGAACGTTAACCGCGGCGACCGAAGGCTGAAAAGTCTGAGCCAGTGCCGACAAGCTAAGACCCGCGGAGCCGGTAACGGCGCTCCGCGGGTCTGTTGTTTCTGCTGTTACCCAGGTTTCAGTCGCGCACCAGGCCCCAGCGTCTGGCCAGTAGATTCTCCAAGGGGCCAAACACAAGGCGGTTCACCGCCAGTCCGATGATCAGAATGACGATCATGGCCGCCAGCACTTGCGCCATGTCCCCGAGGTCACGGCCTAGTGTCAGAACGCGCCCCAGGCCCTTCTCCGAATATAGCAGCTCACCCGCCATCAGCGAGCGCCATGCGAAAGACCAGCCAAGCTTGAGGCCGGTCACAATCGTCGGCAGGGCAGCCGGAAGAACAACCCGGAATTGCAGTGCCAGCCCTCTGGCACCCAAGTTGCGGCCAGCCTCGATGAGCTGCGGGGAGACGTTGCGGATACCGCCGTCTACGGCGGTGATGATGCTGAAAGTCGCCCCCATGACCACCACGAAGATGATGGCCTTCTCATTCAGGCCAAACCACAGCAAGGCCAACGGCAGCCAGCAGATGCTGGGGAGGGTCTGCAGGCCCACCGCGGCACCACCCAGCGTGTCCCTGAGGAGGTCGAACCGGGCCATGGCGAAACCTGCGCAGAGGCCAATGAGCACTGCCAGGCCGTAGCCGATGACCATCCGTACCAAACTGGCCAGGACCGCCACTGGCAGGCTGAGGTTGCGGACGCCATCCACCAACGACTGCGCCACACTCTTGGGGCCGGGCAGGAGCAGAGGCGACCACAAGTGCAGGCTAACGACGATCTGCCAGATCGTCAGCACCAGTAGGATGAATCCGACTTTCCTGGTAAGACCAACCACTGTCAAACTCCTCTTGCTCGACCCTCTGAATCTCTTCCCTCAGGTGATCAAGCACCACGTGCGCAATCTGCGCCAGATTGCCATCGCTCACTTCCCGGGGCCGGGGCAGGTTGACCTTGATGATGCTCTTGATGCGCCCGGGCCGCGCTGTCATCAGCACCACTCGGTCAGCCAGGCAGACCGCCTCGCGGACATTGTGTGTCACGAAGATGATGGTCTTTCCCGTCTCGGACCAAATGCGCTGCAACTCCTGGTGCATGATGTCGCGGCTCTGGGCGTCGAGTGCGGCAAAGGGCTCATCCATCAGCAGCACCGGCGGGTCCACCGCCAGCGCCCGGGCGATAGCCGCCCGCTGCCTCATGCCTCCGGATAGCTCGTGCGGCTGGGCGTCTGCAAACTGCCGCAGCCGCACCCGGGTCAACTGGTCTGAGGCGATGGCACGCCGCTGTGCAGGCGGGACCCCGCGCACCTTCAATCCGAACTCCACGTTGCCCTGAACGGTGAGCCACGGGAAGAGCGCGGCCTCCTGGAAGATGAGCACCGGCGGCCCCTGGTCGGCCTGGTCGAGGACAATCTCCCCGCAGTCCGGTTGCTGCAGCCCCGCTATCAGGTGTAGAAGGGTGGACTTGCCACAACCCGAGGGTCCGACGACGACAATGAACTCGCCCTCCTCGACCTCCAGGTTCATGTCCTCGAGGGCCGTCACTTCCCGTTGGCCACCGCTATATCGTCGGCATACGCCGGTGATTCTAATCTTCATGTGACATCACAATTCACTATGACTTCTGCAGACAGCTAGTGTTTCGCCACAGATCAGGGCAGTGCCGGCCCCTAGGAGGGGTTGCGCCGCCACTGGTTCGTGTTGTAGCTCGTCCAGCTTGTCTCGACTCGTAGCCATTTCGCATGGCCATCCGCGTAGGCGGCATTGGCGCCGTCATTGTGTCTGGCAAGCATGCGGGCCTGGGTAGTGACATTGAAGGCCCAGGGCTGCGGATACATGCCACCGCGCGAAGCTGTCCCGTCGGATCGGCCGGCGTCGCCGATTAGCAGGAAGTTGGCCGGGCTGGCAATCTGCCCGACCGTGACTTTCTCGTTGACCCCGAAGTCGGGGTTGGCGAGGTACCAGGCCTGTTGCGAGGCGCTGGGAAGGAGTGCTTCGTTCTCGTTGTTACCATAGTCGGCGTTGTACCAGGCACCGGGCGCGGGGGCTGGCCACGCCGGAGCCGAGGGGCACTTGAAGATCTGTGTGTTCTTTATATATGGCAGGAGCTTGTTTTGGTAGCTGTACTGGGCGCGGGCAGCGGCGGTGTCGGCTGTGCCCGCGGGAGC
>JBDKRC010000124.1:0-11927 GCA_039683575.1 Armatimonadia bacterium
TCCAAGCAGATGTACGAGGGCTTCGCCGAGCACACCAACCGCCGCCCCGTCGGCTTCACCTGCAGCGGCTGGGCCGGTCTGCAGCGCTGGACGGGCACCTGGACCGGCGACACCGGCGGCGAGGAACGCCCCCTCGTAGCCTGCCTCAACCTCGCCCTCTCCGGTCACGGCTTCAACACCGTGGACATGGAAGTCACCACCAAAGAGGGCATCCACTTCGGCTTCCTGCTGCCCTGGTCGCAGCTCAACTCCTGGAACTACTTCCGCCACCCGTGGTTCCAGGGCGAGGAACTGCAAAGCATCTTCACGGACTACGCCCGCCTCCGCTACCGCCTGCTGCCCTACCTCTACACCACCGCGTGGCAGGCCCACCAGACCGGCATGCCGATAATGCGGCCCATGTCCCTGATGTGGCCCGACGACCCGGAGACCGGCAAGTGCCTGCGCCAGTACATGCTGGGCGACAGCCTCCTCGTCGGCGCCTTCACAAGCGAAATCTACCTCCCCGAGGGCGACTGGTACGACTACTGGACCCAGGAGAAGCACACGGGAGGCCGCTGGCTGAAAGTGGAAGTCGCACCCGACAAGGGTGGCCCCCTCTTCGTCCGCGCGGGAGCGGTCATCCCGTGCCACGCCGGGTTCAATCAGTACGTGGGCGAGAGCTTCGATGACGAGTTGGAGTTCTGGGTCTTCCCGGCCAGCGAGGGAAAGGGCTCGTACTACGAAGACGATGGCTTCACTCTCGCCTACGAGCGGGGACACGGCAGAACCATCCGCCTCGACTACCAATTCGATGGCACCACCCTCACCGCCCGCCTGCACCCGGCTGAGGGCACATACCAGGGCGCGCCGCAAACGAAACGGATCGACCTGGTGGTCTGCGGCCCCGGTCATCCCTCCGAGGTGCGCGTGGCCGGTGAACCGATCCAGATACTACGCGAACCGGACGATGAACCGGAGGACTGGGAGGGCGCAACGCACCCGTACGCGGACGTGCATGAGCTACAGCCCGCCGTGACGATAGTCCTTGGCCCCCGCTCTGTGAACGACCAAACCGTTGTGGAGCTTAAGTACTGATCCTGGGAGGATGAACGTGAAGACTTCGCTCTGTGCCGTGTGCCTGTTGCTCTGCCTCGCCTGCCTCGCCGCAGACCTGCCCAATCTCGCCCAAAACCCCGGCTTTGAGGCCAAGGCCGCCTCAGGCCTCCCCAAAGCCTGGAGCGGCGATACCAAGGTCTTTTCCCACGTCGCCACTCCCGCCCATGCCGGGCAGGGCGCCCTGCAGTTCATCAACATGGACGCCGGCAAGTACGCTCTCTGCCGCCAGGAACTCCCCCTCGTCCCCGGCAAGGCCTATCAGGCCAGCGTCTGGGTCAAGTGCGAGGGCGTCGAGGGCAACGACTCCGGCGCCACTCTCTGCCTCGAATGGTACACTACCGACGACAAGTACCTCGGCGGCGCCTATCCCGGGGGGATCAAGGGCACGCAGGACTGGACCCAGGTCAAGACCGTCACGGGCCGCGTCCCCGCCACTGCCGCCAAGTGCTACGTCGTCTGCTACCTCCGCAAGGGCATGACGGGCAAGGCCTGGTGGGACGACCTCGAGGTCAAGCAGTGGCTCGAGCCCGCTCTGCAGACGATGCTGCTCAAGCCCAACTACCGCGGGATCATCACCCCCGAGACCAAAGAAATCGTCCTCGCCGCCGACCTGATGCTCGACGACTACGATCTCAAACCCGCGCAGGTGGAGCTACAGGCCGACCTCGTCAGCCGCCAGGACACCAAGACGGTCCGTACGGTCAAGCTCACCCCTCGCGGCACCCCTGCCACCATCACAATGCCCACAGACGGCCTTGCGGTCGGCAAGTACCAGCTACAGGCCAGACTGGTCACCAGGGCCGATCAGAAGGTCATTGGCACCGATGCCTGGCGTCTCGAAGTCCCCGCCGAAGACCTCACCAAGCGCGCCGCCTACATTGACGAGCACAACCGCTGCATCGTCAACGGCAAGCCCTTCTTTCCCCTGGGCATGTACTGGAGCAGCATCAATGAGCCGGACATGAAGGTCTACAGCGACAGCGCCTTCAACTGCCTCATGCCCTATGGCTTCCCCAGCCAGGAGCAGATGGACCTCGCCCAGAGCAACAACCTCAAGGTCATCTACACGCTCAAGGACATCTACTCCGGGACAACGTGGGCGCCTAAGGGCATCAATACCCCCGAAGACGAACGCGCCTTCATGGAGACCAAGACCAGGCAGTTCCGCGAGCACCCCGCGCTCCTGGCCTGGTACCTCAATGACGAACTCTCCATTGACCACATGCCCAGCCTCGAGGCTCACCAGGAGTGGATGGAGGACCTCGATCCCAATCACCCGACCTGGATCGTCCTCTACCAGGTAAACCAACTCCATCTCTACCGCAAGACCTTCGACGTCCTCGGCACCGACCCGTACCCAATCCCGTCCAAGCCCGCCCGCGAGGCCGCCAACTACACCATCCGCTCCCGCGAGAGCACCATGGGTTCCCGCCCCATCTGGCAGGTCCCCCAGGCCATGAACTGGGCCTGCTACCGCAAGACCGAGGAGGAGAAGAAGGGCCTGCGCATGCCGACCCTCGACGAACTGCGCTCCATGTCCTGGCAGTGCATCACCGAGGGCGCCACGGGCCTGATCTACTACAGTTGGTTCGACCTCAAGAAGATCCCGGCCGACTTCGACCGCGACTGGGCGAACACGAAGCAGGTCGCTGCGGAGATCAAGCAATACATCCCGGCCCTGCTCAGCATCGAAGAGCCGGCGAAGGTCACCGCGGACAAACAGGAGTGGCTGCACTGGACCACGCGCAAGCTAGGGAACGCAACTTACCTGTTTGCGGTCAATGATGAAGGGGAAGCCCACAAGGCGACCTTCAAGCTCGCCCAGACGCCGCAGGAGATCAAGCTGGAGGGCCGCACCGTCGCCGAGAAGCGCGGCAGCGCCCTTCAGGCCGACTTCGCGCCCTTCGAGCTGAAGGTCTACCGCCTGACCTTCTGAGGGCCTTGTCAGGTTTGGCTGGGTGCGTTATTCTATGGCTATGGACGCACGATTGCGCCAGATCCTTCGGGAATTCCGCCATCAGGCGGAAGCCATTTTTGGCGACCGCCTGCTGAAGGTGATACTCATTGGCTCTCGCGCACGCGGCGACGCGCGGGAAGACTCTGACATAGACGTGCTGGTGGTGCTGCGTACCCCCGCCACAGTAGACGAGCGGGAACGTGTCTACGAGCGGCTCTCTGACCTCTGCCTGCGTGAAGATGTGGTGATATCGCTAACGTTCGTGCGGGAAGAGAACTACCAGGCGCGTCAGGCTCCACTCCTGCTTAACGTGGCCAGGGAGGGCATCGCGTTTTGACAGCCAAACAGCAGGCGTGGCTTGCTAAGGCGCAACGCAGCCTGTCCGCCGCACGCGTCATGCTCGACAACAACGCACCGGACATCGCAGCCTCGCGGGCGTACTACTCCATGTTCTACGTCGCGCAGGCCTTGCTGGAGATAGACGGCCTGCAGTTCTCGAGCCACAGTGCTGTTATCGGTGCCTTTGGCAAGCACTTCGCTGCGACGGACCGCCTGCCGCGACACCTTCATCGTTACTTGTTGGATGCCTTTGACGCCCGCAACCAGGGAGACTACGACATCACTGATGAAGTCACTCCCGACTTGGCTCGGATGCAAATCCAGCACGCTGAGGAGTTCGTCAAAATCGGGGTCGAGGCGCTGACCGGCCAGCAGAGCCTCGAACTCGACGAAAACGCGACCTAGACGCCCAGGAAATACCAACCAAAGGTGGTGACGCGGGGAGGCAGCCAACGCCTCCCCGTTCTGATGCCTGATTACTATGACGACGACTTTTTGACCAGGGACGAAATCCTCGAACTCCAGGACCTGCGCCTGCGCGATGTCGTGCAGCGCGCCTCCCAATCGGCCTACTACGGCGCCCGCTTTGCCGAAATGGGCCTCGACCCGCAGACCTTCGAGGGCCTCGAAGGCCTCCGCCGCCTGCCGCTGACCTCCAAAAACGACCTCCGCTCCGGCATGCCCTATGGCTTCCTGGCCCTGCCCAAGTCCCAGGTCGTTCGGATGCACTACTCCTCCGGCACCACCGGCATCGCCACCGCGGTCTACCACACCGCCGACGACCTCCGCTTCTGGGCCGAGTGCGTCGCCCGCGGCATGCGCGGCATCGGCCTCACCAATGAGGACGTCTTCCAGAACATGATGGGCTACGGTCTCTTTACCGGCGGCCTCGGCTTCCACTACGCCTCCGAACTCGTGGGCTGCATGACCATCCCCTCCAGCGCCGGGAATACCGCGCGCCAGGTCCACCTGATGCGCAACTTCGGCACCACCGGCGTGCACATTCTCCCGTCGTACGCCCTGCGCGTCGTGCACTACTGCGAAGAGAACAGCATCGACATCCACAATGACCTGAGCCTTCGCGTGGGCTTCATCGGCGCCGAACCGCACACCGAAAAGACCCGGCAGCGTGTTGAGCAGATGCTGGGCGTGAAGATCTACAACTCATACGGTCTCTCCGAGATGGCCGGTCCCGGTGTTGCCATCGAATGCCCCGCCCAGGATGGCCTGCATCTGCGCGAGGATCAATATCTGGCCGAGGTCATCGACCCGGAGACACTGGAGCCCCTGCCCGACGGCGAACCCGGCGAACTCGTTCTCACCAGCCTCCGCCGCCAGGCGATGCCGCTGATCCGCTACCGCACTCGCGACATCACCAGCTTCAAAGCCGGCGTCTGTTCCTGTGGCCGGGCTCACCGCCGCCTCGAGCGCATCACCGGCCGCTCCGACGATATGCTCATCATAAAGGGCGTCAACCTCTACCCGCTGCAGGTCGAGCGCGTGCTCATGGGCGTCGAAGAGGTTGGCAGCAACTACCTCATCAAGCTCCAGACGATCAACGAGATGGACGAGATGATCGTCCAGGTAGAGTTACGCCCGGGCCTATTCTTCGATGAGATGCGCAAGATCGAGACCCTTCGCCAGCAGATCGTCGCCGAGCTGAAGAGCGAACTCCTCTTCACGCCCAAAGTCGAAATCCACCAGCCCAATACCCTCCCCACCAGCGAGGGCAAAGCCGTCCGGGTGGTTGACGAACGGGTGAAATGATGAAACCGCCAACCACTGATCGAGCGCACCACGGGTTAGCATTGCCACGCGAGCGCCTGGCCGAATTCTGCCGCCGGCATCATGTCAAGCGGCTCTCGCTATTCGGCTCCATCCTGCGTGAAGACTTCAGCGGCGCTAGCGACATAGACGTCCTCGTGGAGTTTGAGCCAGGCCACACCGTTGACTTCTTCACTTTGTTCGACATGGAAGAGGAACTCTCGGAAATGCTCGCTGGCCGCCGGGTGGAGATCAACACCCCGCCTTCGCTGAGCCAGTTCTTCCGCGACGAAGTCCTGACCGAGGCGGAGGTACAGTATGCCCAACCGTGACTTAGTCCGTCTTCAGCATGTCATACAGGCTGGCCAAAAGGCGTTGGAACTATCCGCTGGCAAGTCACGAACTGAGGCCGACGCCGATGAGGCTCTGCGCCTTGCGCTCATCCACCTGCTTGAAATCATGGGAGAGGCCGCGACAGGCCTGTCGTCCGAGTTCCGCCAGCAGAATGCTGAGGTGCCATGGACCAAAATCATCGCGCTCCGCAATCGCCTCATCCATGGCTACTTCGACGTAGATTTCGATATTGTCTGGGATACGATACAAGAGAGGCTTCATCCGCTAATTCCGGAGCTTGAGGCCATCGTTTCGCGGATGCAGTGAAAGGTCACCAATGTCTCAGAAGCTTCTAATGTCTGGCAACGAAGCCATCGCCCGCGGCGCCTGGGAGGCCGGATGCTCCTTCGGCAGCGCCTATCCTGGCACGCCCTCCTCGGAGATTCTCCCCGCGCTCACCAGACTCGGCGGTGCCTACACCGAATGGGCCCCCAATGAGAAGGGCGCGCTCGAGTCCGCCGCCGGAGCCTCCCTCACCGGCGCCCGCTGTCTCGTCACGATGAAGCACGTAGGGGTCAATGTCGCCGCCGATCCGCTCTTCACGCTGTCCTACATGGGCGTGACGGGTGGCCTCGTGATCGTCTGCGCCGATGACCCGCACATGCACAGTTCCCAAAACGAGCAGGACAGCCGCCAGTACGCCCGCGCGGCCAAGATCCCCATGCTCGAGCCCGCTGACACCCAGGAGGCCCTGGACTTCACTAAGCTCGCCTTCGAGCTCAGCGAGCGCTTCGACACCCCGGTCATTCTCCGCGTCACTACCCGCCTGTCGCATTCCGACGGCGTCGTCGAAATCAACGAGCGCCAGGAGCGCCCCGCCGCCTGCGAGCCAGAGAAGAACGCCGAGAAGTGCGTCATGATCCCCGTCCGGGCCCGCGCGCGTCGCAAGCTCATCGCCGAGCGCACCGCGAAGCTCCGCGAGTTGGGCGCTGAAGCCAGCTTCAATCGCACCGAGCCGGGAGACAAGTCCCTCGGCATCATCTCCTCCGGCATCGCCTACCAATACGCCAGGGAAGTGGCCCCCGAGGCTTCCTTCCTTAAGCTGGGCCTCACCTGGCCCCTGCCCGCGGACCTCATCCGCCGCTTCGCCCAGTCCGTGGATCGCCTCGTGGTCATAGAGGAGCTCGACCCGTTCCTTACCGAGCAGGTCCGCGCCCTTGGCCTCACTGTAGAGGAACTCCCCGAGAGCCTCCAGATCGGCGAGCTCTCGCCCGCCCGCGTCCGCGCCGCCCTCTCCGGCGAGGACTTCGTAGCCCAGCCCCGCACTGACCTGCCCGGCCGCCCGCCACAGCTCTGCGCTGGCTGCCCGCACCGCGGTGTCTTCCATACCCTTCGCAAGCACCGCCTGCTGGTCACTGGCGACATCGGCTGCTACACCCTCGGCACCACGCCGCCCCTGCAGGCCCTGCACACCTGCCTGTGCATGGGCGCCGGCATCGGCATGGTCCACGGCATCAACCAGGCCTGTGGCAGCAAGCAGAAGGCCGTCGCGGTCATCGGCGACTCCACCTTCATGCACAGCGGCCTCACGGGTCTGCTGAACATCGCCTACAACCAGAGCCCCTCAGTCGTCATCATCCTCGACAACTCGACAACCGCCATGACCGGCGGCCAGGACCATCCCGGCACCGGTGTCACCATGGCCGGCCAAACGGGCGGACGCGTAGACCTGCCTGCTCTCTGCCGCGCCACCGGCATCCAGAACGTGACCGTCTTCAACCCCGCCGACCTCGCCGAGACCGAGAGCGTCATCCGCGAGGCCGTGGACAGCGAGGGCCCGGCAGTCCTGATCGCCCGCCGACCCTGCGTCCTAATCAGCCGCGAGCGCGGCGCCGCCTTCGCCATCGACGAAGAGCTCTGCATCCAGTGTGGCGCCTGCCTGCGCCTCGGCTGCCCCGCGATCTCCGCCTACGAGAACGCGCAGGGCAAGCGCCAGCCAGTGATTGACGCCACCATGTGCACCGGCTGCAGCCTCTGCGCCCAGGTCTGCCCAAAACAAGCCATAGCCAGGTAGGAGCGCTCCCCGCGCGGACGCCGCGTCCGCCACGCGATCCATCTACGAACAACCATCGAAACGGTACCCAACCATGATCACAAACGTCCTCCTGGTCGGCGTCGGCGGCCAGGGCACCATCACTGCCAGCCAGGTCCTCGCTGAAGCCTGCCTTCACCAGGGCTGGTACGTCAAGAAGAGCGAAATCCACGGCATGTCCCAGCGCGGCGGCAGCGTCGAGAGCCACGTCCGCTTCTCGCCAGACCAGCCCGTCCCCTCGCCCACCATCCCTGATGGCGAGGTCGACGTCCTGCTCGGCTTCGAGCTCCTCGAAGCTCTGCGCAGCCTCCCGCAGGTCAAGCCCGCGGGCACTGTCATCGCCGATCCCCGCCGCATCGTCCCGCTCACGGTTACCCTCGGCGGGGCCACTTACCCCGAGGACGCCGTCGAGCAGCTTCAAGCCAGCGGCCGCCGCCTCATCATCGTCCCCGCCTTCGACGAAGCCCAGAAGCTCGGCGAGGTCCGCGCCGCCAACATCATCCTCCTCGGCGCCGCCGCCAGGGTCCTCGACCTGAGCCTCGACGTAATGGAAGCCGCCATCCGCGCCACGGTCAAGCCCAGGGCCATTGACATCAACCTCAAAGCCTTCGCCCGCGGCGTCGAACTCGCTGCAGTCTGAGCCTCACCCCATCAGAACGCGAAACGGCCCGAGCCAATGGCCCGGGCCGCTTTAGTTCTGCCTCGCTCGCGTCATCACATGTTGTCATACAGACAGGCGGGGTCGCCGTACGCCGGCCCAACCAGCGCCTCCGTTTTGACCCACTTCGCGTGTCCATCCACAAAGCCGCAGTTCGTCCCCTCATTGTGCGCCGGCCACGGACGCCGCGGATAGTACGTCTGCGACGTGTTGGTATACGCGCCGTCCAGTGTCGCGCTGTTGTAGTTGTAGGGGAAGTGAATCTCCCAGTGACACTGCGTGCTCCACACCCACTGCGCCGGCCCCAGGCTCATCGAGGCCACCGTCGGCACGCCGCCTTCAGCCATGAAGACCACCCCGGCGGGATTGGGCACCGTCCCCAGCGACACCCCGCCAAAGAACCAGTTCGTATGGATACCATACGACAGTGTCGTCAGGCCCGCCATGCTCGGACAGGCCCAGACCTGCGAGTTCTTGATGTACGGCACCAGCCGCCCGGCGACAGGGTCGTTCCAGTTCAGCGGGAAGCCCGTGCCACCCGAATACGCCAGCGGCGTGCGCTCGTCATAGTCCTGCGCGTACTGTAGCACTGCAAGCATGATCTGCTTGACGTTTGACAGGCAGCTCGACTGGCGAGCCTTCTCGCGAGCCTTCGCGAAGACGGGGAAGAGGATCGCCGCCAGAATGGCGATGATGGCAATGACGACCAAAAGCTCGATAAGAGTGAAACCTCTGCGTTGCATGTGAACCTCCTGCATTCAGTAGTAGGGTTACCACTCCGAACAATTGTTCCCAACCTTCGACATCGGCTGTCATTTCCCCTGCCAGGAAATGCAAAGCGGCCGCCAGGCATGTCGCCAGGCGGCCGCGTATCGCTTCCAGTTTCGGGCCCAGAGCCTACCGCAGCACCCTCGCCAGTCCGTTCAGCCACGCGTCCTTGAGCGCATCCAGCCCCATCTCGATCTCCTCGCCACCCGGCAACTCGATCTCGATCTCCGCCTCGTCCTCGACATGGCCAAGCTCAATCAGTTCCAGCCCAAAGCCGGCGAAGAGCGCCTTCAGTTCCTCCTCATGCCCCTCACGGCACTCCATCACAAACCCGCTGGTCTCGCTGAACAGGAACTGGTCGGGCCGCAGGTCGGTCTCGATCTTCTCGAGTTCAAGCTCGAAGCCGTACTGACCCTTGCCATGCCCGCCCATCGCCATCTCACACAGCGCGGTGATGAGCCCACCGTCGGAGATGTCGGTGCAGGCAGCTATATGCCCAGCGTTGATCGCATCGACCACCGCATAGATCATGCTGCGCTCATGGGCGAAGTCAAGCTGCGGCACGTTCGCGCCGAGGCCCAGCCCCAGCGCCTGGTAGAACGCGCTGCCGCCCAGCTCGTTCTTGCGCTCGCCGACCAGGAACAGCTTGTCTCCCGGCCGCTTGAACTGCATCGTCACGGCCTTCGAGTAGTCATCCATGACGCCGACGCATGCAATGACAGCCGACGGCGACACCGCGCTACCCGCAGCCGACTCGTTGTACAGGCTGACATTACCCGACACGATCGGCACCGGCTGGTTCTCGTAACCCTTCAGCCAGATGCTCTTGGCCGCATCCGCCAGACCCCGCACGCCCTCGCGGAACTCCCAGAATGCCTCCGGCACCTCGGGGTTGCCAAAGTTCAGGCAGTCCGTCAGCGCCGCCGGCGTTGCGCCCACTGACGCTACGTTCCGCATTGCCTCGGCCACCGCATTCGCCCCGCCCCAGTATGCCGAGATGTCGCCATAGTACGGGTTGCCGTCCACGGACAGCGCGCAACCTGCCATGCTGCCCTCGAGCGGCGCGCAGACGCCCGCGCCCGCCTCGCCGGGGCGGATAACCGCGTTGCCCTGCACTTCGCTGTCATACGCCCGGTAAATGAACATCCGCGAGCACACGTTCTTGTTGCCGAGGACCTTCAGGATCGCCTCGGGCAGCTTCGGCATCGGGTATACCGGCTCGGTGCCCTTGAACTCCTTCGGCTGCTCTTTGCGCTCATACAGGATGCCGGACGTTACCTTCTCAATCGGCGCGTCGCACACGATCTTACCGCCATAGATCAGCCGGTAGCGCCGGTCCGTGACGATCTTGCCGATGACTCCCGCCCGCGCCCCTTCATACACATTCGGCAGATCCCAGTGCTCGTTATAGATCGCCAGCACCTCAGGCGTGAACGTCTCCGGCACCGCGATCAGGTAGCGCTCCTGGGTCTCCGCGCAGCACACCGTCTCCGGCAGCATGTCGGCCAGCGCCATGTTCACATCGTCCAGGTTGATATCCACGCCGAACCCGCCGGCCTCAACGATCTCGGACGTCCCACAAGCCAACCCGCCGCCGCCGATGTCCTTCATGCCGATCGGGATGTTCAGCTCCTTGGCCCGCGCCCGCACTGCCTCATTGGCCTTCCGCATCGCCAGCACGTTTTTGAGGAACGGGTCCGGAACCTGCACCGCGCCGCGGTTCGATTCCTGCTCTTCCTCACTGATGATCTTGCTCGCAAACGCGCTGCCGCCAAAGCCGGAATCATCAGTCGGCTTGCCGATGAGGATCAGGTCATAGGGCACGTCCGCAGCCTGCGGCGGCACAAACGAGTGAATGATGTCTTCCTCCGCCACGAGCCCCAGCGACACCACATTCACAAGACAGTTGTCGTCATAGGTGGACGAGAAATACACGTCTCCGCCCAGACACGGCACGCCCAGCGCATTCCCGTACTGCCAGATCCCGTCCACCACGCCGTCCACGATCCACTTCGTCCGGTCCGCCCACTTCCCCTCAGGGTCGCCGAAGCGTAGCGGGTCCGCCGTCGCGATAACGCGCGCGCCCATGCAATCCACGTCGCGGACAATACCGCCGATACCAGTCGCCGCGCCCTCATTGGGCAGCACCTGCGACGGGTGGTTATGGCTCTCATGGGCCATCACGATGCCGTACTTCTTGCCCTGAAAGTGGGTGAAGTACACGATGCCCGCGTCCTCTTGCGGCCCGAGCATCACGTTCGGCCCTGTGGTGTGCAGGAACTCCTTCAGCGTCGGGCGGCTGCTCTTATACGAGCAATGCTCGCTCCACTCGGAGTTGAAGATATGCATTTCGACATACGTGGGATCGCGCCCGAGGAAGTCGGCCATCTGGCGCGCCTCCCCGACGGTCAGGCCCACGCCATTGTCATCCATGAACTGGCGCAGCTCGGCATCATTCATCTTTGAAACAGGCAAACGACGTTCGTCAAGTTCCATCTAACACTCGTCCTCTCAAAGCCCCGAATGATTTCCGGGAACACGGGTACTAATATAATCCGCCAGCCCCTCTTCACGCAAGAGGCGTGCCTTTGGCCGCGTGGTAGGCATGCTCCGCATGCCGGACCCAGTAACCGCAACCCCGGCCACACGAGCCGCCCCAAACGTCGTACGAGCCCGCCGCACATGTCGTACGAGCGGCATCCCTGCCGCGAGCTGACGCCACCGGAGCCCGGCTTCCAGCCGGGCGGGAGCCGCAACCCAACCCTCTCCGTCGATTCTACTCCCCCAACTCCACCTTCATCACGCCCACCGTCTCCGCCCCCGCCATCCGCACCACCTCCACCCGCGCCTTGCCCCCCAGCTACACCTCATCCACCCTCTCCCCCACCTTCACCACAAACCCACCCGCCGGCGCCGAA
>JBDKRC010000125.1:0-7552 GCA_039683575.1 Armatimonadia bacterium
TCCAAGCACGTATTGCTCGTTCTTTCCCGTCCCGAAGCCGACCCGTTGGCCAAACATACTGCCGATCTCGAGAGTCTGGTGAAGTCGCTGGTTCCTGCCTACACCCGGAAGGATGGCACTCTGGTCAAGGAGCACGACAACGGCAAGCAAGCGTCGGCCGAGCGGCCTGCGTTCAAGAAGGGGCATCGGGTCAAGATCAAGCCGGAGTTCCAGGACAAGGGCGACGACGAGTTCGACTGGCACGTGGTCGGCGACGAGGAAAAGGGCCGCGTCGACATCTCGCCGCACGGCACCGGCATGTCCATCCCGCCGAAGTACACCGTGCAATCGCACATGATCGAGCACCACCCTGATCAGCGCGACGAAGAGGCGAAGAAGCCGTCGCCGTACAAGGGCGAGGAGAACGGGCCATCCCCGGAGGCTCAGAAGCTCTTCGACGCGGCGAAAGCCAAAAAGGCGCCAAAGCCCAAGATGCACAAGGTCGGCGACTCCGTGCACCATGCCGGTCACAACAAGACCGGCATGATCATGAAGGTCGATGGCGACAAGTACCACGTCATGCACACTGGCGGGAAAGACGTCTGGGACCACAAGGATGTGAGCAAGGTCCGCGAGGGCTGACCGCCTGTCGGGCCAGAGTGGAAGAGAGTAGGCGTCGGACGCTACTCTTTTCTGCGTATGAACTTAGTCTCAAGAAAGCAGGCCTCCGCAAAGGGGCTGAAGCGCTACTTCACGGGAAAGCCTTGCAAACGCGGGCACGTCGCAGAGCGAATCGTGTCTACGATGACCTGCGTCTCCTGCAAGAATGAGCGGGAGCGCGAGCTTTATCGGCGAGACCCTGCGGCAGCTAGCGCTAGAGCCAAAGACTGGCAAGAGCGCAACCGGGAGCGGCACAATCGCCGCGCCGTCCAGTATCAAATGGCTAGGGTAAAAGCGGACCCCATCTATGCTGCCAAGCACTCAGTCCGGGTACTGATTGGCATGGCGCTGAGAAGAAAGGGCTTCGGCAAAAGGAGCCGCACCCAGGAGATACTCGGCTGCACGTGGGCAGAGTTCATTCGCCAGATTGAGCGCCAGTTTCTCCCTGGCATGTCCTGGGAGAACCGAGGCGAGTGGCACCTTGATCACATCACGCCGCTGGCCACTGCTAGGTCCGAGGCGGATGTCGTAGCCCTGAACCACGTCTCCAATTTGCGGCCCGTATGGGCAGCGGAGAACATGGCCAAGAAGGACAAGATCCTCTTCCTCATCTGACCCCGACGCGTCGTGACCGCAGAATCGTGGCATGAACGTACATGCCCCCATCGCAGTCGCGCGACGCTTAGTTCTGCTCGTTAAAGCCGAAGGCGCTTTCAAGCACTCCGGAAAGTATTACCTGAAGGACGGTAGGTGGCACAAACTGCACCCAGATAAGCCGGCCCCAAAGGGTGCACCTGTTGCGGCTCATAAGCACGCTGCCGGCCAGTTCTCGCCAGCAAAACACCTGACAGACGAGCAGTGGGTGAAGCTCCATCTGCCAGACGCCAATGTGAACGCCGGCTCGCACAATAAGAAAATCCAGCAGATTAAGGAGCTCAGCGAGTCTGGCGATGTTACGGGCCTGCTCGGCCTACAGGTTGGCCAAAACACCTACGGTAAAATTCAGGCCAATCTGATCAATATGCTGCTCGAAAAGCACGGCAGCCCGCACAAAGTCGTGCCTGGCCAGAAGGCCGGCGAGCATGCCGCTGTCCAGGGTACGCAGGAGGTAGCCAAAGAGGCTGAGAGCGACGCGAAGCTCAAGGAAATCGATGCGCAGCACGTGAATGCCCCGATCCCGCCGAAGCAGAAGGCCATGCTCGACAAGTGGGCTGCCGAGGGTGACAAGGAGTCTCTCGAATACACTGTCGGCGCCAACCAGAAGACCAACCCTCACATTGCCGCCTACGCGCAGAAGCTGGCGGACAGTCTGCCGGATGCGCCGGCCGAGGCCACGGCGCCGGCCGCCGAGGAAGGCCCCAAGGAGGGCGAGACCAAGCAGGGTGCCGATGGCACGCTCGTGTTCAAGGATGGCCGCTGGCACAAGCAGGAGCAGGCCAAGCCAGCAGCGGAGCATCCCAGCCAAGCGCAGGACTTCGGCATGTTCGCCGGGCTTCAGGTCGACGTGGACGAGGCTATTACGGATGGCGACACTTCCAAGCTGAACGACATCGAGACCTACCTCACCCACCCGCAAAACAAGAACGAGCCCGGCGCGGCGGCCATGCTGGCCTACATTAAGGCCCAGGAGTCCAAGTCAAACCGCAGCGCTGAGCCTACCCCTGCGCCAGTACCCGCAAAGCGCGCCGCGGAGCCGAAGAGTTCCGGCAAGCAGGATGCGAGCCTCGGCCTGCCGGTTTTCGAGGAAGGCAAGAACACCAAGGGCGTGAAGGCCTACTACGACAAGCTGGCAGCGAAGATTGCCGCTATGGCTGTCGCCGGAGACGTTCAGGGCCTGAAGGACATGGTGAAGCCGGACAGCGGCAACACCTGGAAGGGCAAGACCAAGAATTCGAAGACCCTGATGGCATGGCACGCCGACGCGGTGAAGCATGCGGAGGGCAAGAGCACCACCGCGGATCAACCAGCCTCCGGCGTAAGTGCTGAATCCGTTCCGGCACCGGCTGCTCCGGCGGCCGAGGCCAGCCCCAAGAAGTCAGCCGACAAGTATTCCGAGGAGAACGATGACGGCAGCCCGAAGCTGACCGACAAGGGCATCCTCATGGGGGCGGGCGGGTACGGCAAGACGTTTGCCAACCTGACCCAGGCACAGAACGCGGCGGACAAGTGGGCGGCGAAGGGCTACCAGACCAAGGTCATCGGTCTGCACCCCTATTTCGTGCACATCGAGAAGCCGACTGCGCCTGTCGCGGCTCCGGCCACGCCCGCCAGTGATGCTGCCGGCAAGCTCGCGCAGATCCCCTGGGACACGCAGCTGCTGCCGGACAGCAACTCCAACGCTAAGAGCCACAACGGCCAGGTCGCGAAGATCAAGGCCATGGCCGAGGCGGGCGACCTGGAAGGCCTGAAAGCGTTCAAGGCCGGCAAGAACACCTACGGCCAAAAGCAGATGAAGCTGGCGGCTGTCGCGATCGCGGCACTGAAGGAAGCGGGCCCGGCTGCTGCGCCTGCTGCCTCTGCTCCTCAGATCAAGGTCAAGGGCGTCGAGTATACCAAGCAAGCCGATGGCAGCTGGTCGTCGTCGGAGGGCATTGCGAGCCCCAGCAGCCCCATGGGCATCGCCCTGGCCATGGTGAACGGCGAGAAGCCCGACCTGTCAGCCAAGACTGATATCCAGAAAGAGGTCATCAGCGAGCTGATGGTTGAGGCCGGCGCGAAGCCGGAGAAGGCGCTGTCGGCTGTTTACGGCTCCGGCGATGACGGCCCGAAGGAAGGCGACACCAAGGAAATCAACGGCGTCACGTACAAGCTCATCAACGGCCGCTGGCACAAGGTGTCGTCCGATCCAACGCCGGAGGAGAAGGCCAAGATCGTTGCCTGGCTGAATGCGCCGGAGGGGGATGAGCACAACCATGCTGAGGGCGAATCCCTCTACGGCAAACTCTCTGAAGAGCAGCAGCTGGCGATTCTTAACGAGGAGAACGGTACCTCCGATCAGCAGGAAGAGGCTGACGCGACGCATCCGATCGATGCTGTTCCGGAACCGGACATGAGCACCTTCTCGCTCGGCAATCAGGTGACAATCAAGCAAGCGCTGGGCCAGCTCAAGGAGCAGCTGAAGGCCGGAAACCTTGATGTCCTGAAGGGTATCACGAAAAAGATGAAGTCCGGAAAGCTGGTGGTGAAGCTGCCTACGGCGAACGGCTACATCAAAGTCAACATGTATCAGAGCTCGGCCTCCGGACAGAGCATGCTTGCTCATATCGATGCCCTGAAGGGCGCCGCAGGCAAGCCGCAAAAGACACCAAAGCCGAAGGCCGCACCGGCCGCGGCCGCTGCTCCTGCCGCGCCAGACCACTCCGGAATCGAATCCATGGACGCCTGGACCCAGACCGGGCCCCAGGGCGGATCGAACCCTGGCGGCCGGTTCAAGGATGCTGACGGCGTCGAGTGGTACTGCAAATTCCCGGGCGACGAGGATGTCGCCAAGTCCGAAGTGCTGGCCGCGCAGCTGTACGCGCTCGCCGGTGTCGCCGGCCAGGACGCGAAGCTGATCACCAAGGGCGGCAAACTCGGCATCGCCTCGCGCTGGGTCGACGTTAAAAAGGCCTCCGGCCCGAGCCACCTCTCCGGGGTCGATGGCGTGCAGGCCGGCTTTGCGGTCGACGCCTGGCTGGGCAACTGGGATGTGGTCGGCCTGTCCTACGACAACCTGCAGATCGGTGCCGATGGCAAGGCTGTCCGCGTCGATGCCGGCGGCTCGCTCCAGTACCGCGCGCAGGGTGGCAAGAAGGCCTTCGGCAACACCGTCGGCGAGATTGACAGCCTGCGAGATCCGAAGGTCAACCCGCAGGCCGCGGCGGTGTTCGGCTCGATGACCAATGCCGACATCACCGCATCGGTGAAGAAGGTCGCGGAAATCTCCGACGACGACATCTACGACCTGGTGATGAAGCACGGCCCGGGTGACCACGAGAACAAGGCTCACCTGATCGAGACGCTGATCGAGCGCAAGAATGACCTGCTCGCGAAGTTCCCGAAGGCGGTCAAGAAGGAGAAGGCCAAACCGAAGCCTGATCCGACCAAGCTGAAGGTCGACACCAGCCAGCTCCCGAAGCCGCACGACTTCCACAACTGGAATGGCGCCGGCAAGGGGCTCTCCTCCAAGGCGCATGTCAACGACATGAACCTGAAGGCCGAGCAGGATCTGCTCGCCAAGGCGGCCGAGGGCAACCTCATTGCCCTGAAGGACTACCACTTTGAGGCCGTCGACAAGGAGACCGGCGCGTCGCTCGGCCAGAAGCCGATCGAGGAGCATCCGTCCCAGCACGTGAAGCTCTACTGGTCCGACTTGGTCTCGACGCTGAGCTACATCGCCTATCCCCCAGAGGCGCTGAAGAAGTTCAAGTCGGTCGTTGCCGGCTCGATCAAGAAGATCAGCGACGCCTTTAAGTCGCAGAGCTACGGGGTCACCACCAACAAGGTCGAGGCCAATTCGCGCCTCGCGTTCTGGATCGCGCTTGGCCACACCAAGCCTGTTGAGGCGCTGCTGCCGCCTGGCAAGACGACCCAGTTCGAGTCCGAGCCGGCGGGCGTGCCGGCCATGACAAGCGCCATGAAGTCGGCAGCGAAGACGGCATATGCGGCACTGGGGTCCGGCCGGCTGGTGAAGCGCTTCATCAATCGCATCCAGGCCTCTGGCACCTACAACGACAACTTCCGCGACGGGAAGATGATCACCAGCGATGGCAAGGACGCAGTCGGCATGGTCCTGGATGCCTACGACTTCGCCACGGAGAAGCCCGAGGGATTCGAGATCTACAAGTGGATGAGCTTCTCAGGGGACATGGGCAAGCAGCTGCTGAACGCGCCTCCCGGCACCGTATTCCAGAACCCTGGGTCCATGTGCTGCTCCTACATGCCGAACGCCACCTCCGGCTTTGGCGCCGACCGCGTGCGGATCCGGTATGCTAAGGGCGCCAAGGCGGTGGACAGCTTCGGGTCGGGCAGTTTCTCCAGTGAGAAAGAAATCACGACGCTTCCTGGGCAGAGATTTGTTATTCTCTCCTGCAAGAAGGTCCACTGCCCAGTAAAGGGGAAGGAGCGCATCGAGCTTGATGTGATGATGCTGCCTCCTGACGAGAGCTACGTGGCAGAACTACAGGCACAGAAGGGTATCCATGGACAAGCAGCGGCTTGATGTAAACATGCAGGACGGCCTCCGGGCCGCTGCTGAAGGAACGCAGAGCGGGAACTACCTCGGCGATGCCAAGGTGGTTGACCAGCTGGTGCGCGACTTCATGAGCGTGGTCTTCTCCGAGCGTGCCAAGTTCCACGAGACCGGCGAAGGCGATGGCGCCTCCGCTCGCATCAACCAGCTCTGCAGCAGCTACGGCAAGGTTTTCATGGGCGAGAGTGATGCCTATGTGGCACAGCCATGGAACAGCATTCACCGGCTCGGCAACTTCCTCCGGGCCATGCCTGACGTGGCTTTCCTGATGAAGGATTCCGAGATCGATGCGCCATGCGAGGCCTACTTCCACTTCCTGGCCGTGCAGGCCCTGTCGGCGGCGATCGCGCTTGAGCAGGGCGAGCAGACCGAGGAGCAGGTCAAGGCGGGCCTGACCGAGGTCGTACACGATGCCGTCGACGTGCTGCTGGGGCGCAAGGCGGGTGCTGCGTGAGCGACCTGATGAAGGCCCACATCAAGGGCTACTCGAAGAAGGACGGCACCTACGTCAAGCCGCATGAGCGTGACACCGGCGCCACTCCGCACATGGAGAACACCCAGGTGCACCACCACCCCCGTGTGGGCGAGAACGGCCAACCCGTCATCATCAAGCACCCGAGCCATGCGAGCTCGCACAGCACCTGGCACAACCCGGATGCCGTGGCGACCTTCGTCCCTGATGGCGATGTGCCGCTATCGATCAATGGCGTGCCCTTCCGCGCCTGGAAGGATCACCCGCGCACCGTCGAGGGCTGGGACTATGTCGAGGGTGTGAACGACGACCTCTGGGAGCCGGCATTCCACCTGCCCCCGGGGAAGAAAGCCGCTTCCGGCGTCGTCATCGAGGAGCCGGATGGCCGGGTCTGGCTGATCTCGCCGACCAACCAGTTCGGCGGCTACGAGTGCACCTTCCCGAAGGGCACTGCCGAGGAAGGCCTCAGCCTGCAGGCGAACGCCATCAAGGAATGCTTCGAGGAGACTGGCCTCAAGGTCGAGATCATCGACGTGATCGGCGACTTCGAGCGCACGACCAGCGTGGCGCGCCTGTACCGGGCCCGCCGGGTCGGCGGCACCCCGTCCGCCATGGGCTGGGAGACGCAGGCCGCGCACCTGGTGCCGAAGGGCATGCTCTATGAGCACCTGAACATGTGGCCTGACCACGGCATTGCTGAGGAGATCGGGGCCGGACCGGCTCCGAATCCAAGTAAGCCGGAAGTTAAGTCAAGTAATCAAAAAGGATTGTTCTAGGCTTGTTGATTGCTCAATTCTGATATACAGTCACCCCACTTAACCAATAAACAAGTGGGGCTGTCTGTATGTGGTGCTGTCTTTCCGATGCTTTCCTGTCCATTGTTGAGCCGGAGCCGGGTAGCCCGGTTCTGCGCGTCCGTGCCCGTCGCAAGGGCGACATCGAGCGTGTCTTCCCCGGCGCCAAGGTCGAGCGCACCCCGGGGCGTGACTACCTGTACCGCGCGCACATCGATCGCGAGATCGTCGCTCAGGTGATGGCCGACCAGGTCCGTGGCATCTCCTACGGCAACTTCAAGAACAGCGTGCGCAACAGCAAGCTCCACGACGCCTATGCCGGCTTCTGGAGCATCATGGCGCGCCTGCAGGAGATCCCGCCGTACAGCACCTCGCGTCGCCAGAAGGGCCTGTTTTGAACGCCATCGTCCAAAGCCT
>JBDKRC010000126.1:0-13785 GCA_039683575.1 Armatimonadia bacterium
TGCGAGAGCGGCACATTGACACTGTGGTCATCTGCGGCTGGATGACGCAGATGTGCTGCGACACCACCAGTCGTCAGGCGGTCCACCTTGGCTTCGCCGTTGAGTTCCTCAGCGACGCCACGGGCACCCATGCCTTCAGCAACGAGGCAGGCAGCGTCACCGCGGAGGAACTGCACCGCGCGGCACTGGTCGTGCAGGCGAGTCGCTTTGCGAAGGTCATGGGGGTCGAGGCGTGGAGGGAGAGGCTGAGGGGGGAATAGCTTGTCAGGATGGACAGGATAACGGCGGATGGGCAGGATGGGAAAAGGTGACTATGGGGAGAGGCCGCGATGGTGTGATGGGCTAGTCGTAGGTACTGGGTCGCGCACGGAAGCTGCTTGTCAGGATGGACAGGATAACGGCGGATGGGGGATCAGATCGGGGCGAACCGGGGTACCAAATAGGGTATAATCACGCGGCGCAGGATGCGCAGTTATCTTCTGGAGGATAGTGCATGCAACGCAGAGGTTTCACATTGATCGAGCTTTTGGTCGTGATCGCCATCATCGCCATCTTGGCGGCGATACTGTTCCCGGTGTTTGCCAAGGCGCGGGAGAAGGCCCGGCAGTCGAGCTGTCTGAGCAATCTCAAGCAGTTGGCGCTGGCGAACTTGTCTTACGCACAGGACTATGATGAGCGGGTTGTGCCGCTGAACCTGGGTGGGCAGTACTGGACGGCGCTGCTCATGCCGTACATGAAGAACACGCAGGTGTACCAGTGTCCGAGCATGTCGAACCTGACCTATGCGTACGCGCCGGTCTTCCCCACCTTTTCGGCAGATTCGAACTGGGGTGGTGCGGCGTATGCCAACAAGTCACAGAGTCTCGGAGCGGTGGAGTATCCGGCCGATGCGATCTTCATGATGGAGGCGCAGAACGGGGCGAGTAACCCGCCGACAAACGCCAACTGCATCTACTGCCTGAGGAATTACGCGACGTCGCCGGGGCTGGGAACGACGTGGGGCATCCCGTCGCCGGGGCGGCATAATGATGGCAATAACGCGGCTTTCGCTGACGGCCACTGCAAGTGGCTGAACAACTCCACGCTGCTGAACCGCAGCGCGGACATCTGGCAGAAGCAGCCGCCTAGCATCTAGCGCGACGACTGACTTCCGGGGACTGCCGGGGAGATAGCTTGTCAGGATTGACAGTCCTCATGGCGGATTCTCCGGCGCCCTGAACGAATCAAAGCTCTTCGCACGCTTCTGTCATTCTGAGCGAAGCGAAGAATCCCGACCACCGACACGTGGAGATTCTTCGCTTGCCGCACGAGTACGTGCGGGCTCAGAATGACAGAGCATTTCCGGAGCAGGATGGGGACAGGTAACTACGGGGAGAGACCATTTGGTCTCTCCCCTTTCGCGTTCTGGGAAGGTTATCATGGGGCGTCCGCGGACGGTCGCGAGGTGGGCGTCGGATCGCGCTCTGGTGAGCGCTCCTACAGGCTACCGGGGTGGCGGCTCTCTTTTGGGGGCCTAGCGCGGGATAGGAGGCGGTGAAGGGGCAGTCCGGCGGCGAGGGTTGTGAGGGGCATGTAGGGGACGCGCCAGCGGCTGTGGCCCTGGAGGAAGGCTACGGCTCCGGCGTAGAGCAGGGAGAGGAGGATGAGGCAGGCGAGGGACCTCAACTGAGGGTTGCGGGCCAAGACGAAGAGGCTACAGAAGGCGAGGAGCATCGTGGCGGTGCCAATGATGGCGGAGACGGCGGTCAGGGCTGCCGGGTTGGTGGTGAGGGCCGACAGGTAGCCCTTGCCGGGGCCGAGGATGGTGCCGAGGAAGCTTCGCACGAAGAGCTTAGCGGTGAGGGCCGGGTTGTCGCGGAAGATGGTAAGGGCCATGCTGGTCATCAGGCGGGAGTCGGTGAACTGGGACTGGGGTGTGCCGGTGATCCGGGCGCGGGCTTCGTCCCCTATGCGGTCAATGGCCTGATCCTGGCTGATACCGTCCCTGGCGGCCACGACGGCGGAGGCGTTGAAGAGCAGGAGGCAGTTGCCCGCGCCGGAAGAGAATTGGGGCGCGCCGAAGACGAGGGAGTTGCGTACAACCCAGGGGGTGAGGACGAGGAAGTATGCCGCGAGGAGGCAGGCGGCGCTTTTGAGGCTGAGGTACTTGCCGGCGCGCCAGTAGTGCAAGGCGGTGCAGGCGGCGAGGACAAGGGGCCAGAGCAGGGCGGCGGTGCGGACGTAGGCGGAGAGGGCGGCGAGGGCGCCGGTGGCGAGGAGGAGGAGCGTGGTGCGACGACCGGAGGATCGCCAGGCTGAGGCCAGCGCCCAGACGGCGAGGAGGTTGATGAGGGCGGCGAGGGTTTCGGTGAGGAAGAGGTTGGCGTAGATGACGCTGGGGAGGTCGATCGCGAGCAGGAGGCCGCCTGCTAACCCGGCTACGGGACCGGCGAGACGGTAGCCGAGGAGGCAGACGAGGCCGGCGGTGAGGGAACTGAGGACGATCTGGAGGAGGAGAACGGCCTGCGGGCGGTGGCCGAGGAGACGGTAGACGAGGGCGATCAGGGCGGGGTAGCCCGGCCCTCGCTCGGCGGCGGGAGCAAGGGCCGCGGGGTCGGCGGATTCGCTGTAGACGCCGTGGAGGGCGAGGTTGAGGCCGAGGCGGTCGTAGGTCGGGGAGTCGATGTTGGTGAAGGCGAAGGGCGTGGTGGTGCTGAGGCGGTCGTGGCGGGTGACGGTGGCGTAGACCGCGAGACGGCAGATGAGGGCAAGGGTGACGACGATGATCAGGTGTTTGCGCATGGTTGTGGACGGTGGGGCCTCGGCCCCGGCCCCTCCCCGTCAGACCGCAGGCGGTCTGCTGGAGAGGGGATCAGCGGGTCGCAGGTGTCGGTTACCCCTGACGTTAGTCGGTGAGGTCGCGATCGGTGATCGCTCGTACAGGCGGTCTTCAGAGAAGCAAACGTCGCTTCGCGCTCCATGCGGCAGAGGCAACGACTAGACTGGGCGGAGGTCTGGGACTTCTACCGGGATGCTGCCCTGCTCGGCGGAGAGATGGGCGCAGATGCCGGGGAGGGTCTGGTCGAGGCCCTCGTAGACGTCAATCGGCGGCTTGGTGTCGTCGAGAATGCAGCGGATGAAGTCGTTGACCATGTAATACTCGGAGGTACCGTGGCCGCCCTTGAAGGCTTCCGGCGGGGCACCCTTGTGGGTGTCGGAGAGCGGGAGCTCGATCTGGCCGGCGAGGTGCGGGATGTCCTCGCGGTAGAGGCGGTGCTTGGCGCCGGGGAAGCGGGGGCTCTCGATCTGGCCCTTGGTCCCGTAGAGGACGAACCAGTGGTGGGCGGGCTCCTTGGCGACGGAGAAGCCGCAAAGCTGCTTGATGACGTTCCCCTTGGCGGTCTTGAAGATCCCCACTTCCATGTCGATGACGCCGAGGTCGGGGCGGCGGCGGTTGCCGGTGTGCATGCCTACGGCGGAGACGACGCGATCCTGCATGATCATGAGCAGCGGGCCGAGGTCATGGGTGGGATAGAGAATTGGCGGCAGGGAGGCGCGCCAGGTCTTCTGGAGCTTGCCATCGGGGCCGGTCTCTTGCATGAGGCTTTCGCAGTTGTGGATGTACTCGCCCTCGGCGTAGATG
Organism: Armatimonadia bacterium; assembly: GCA_039683575.1. Lineage (GTDB taxonomy): Bacteria > Armatimonadota > Zipacnadia > Zipacnadales > UBA11051 > JAJFUB01. Next base: position 3,623 of record JBDKRC010000126.1, read on the forward strand.
ATCTCGCCGAGGTCGCCGCGCTGGATCATGGTGCGATAGGCGTCAACCCAGGCGTAGTAGCAGACGTTCTCGGCGAACATGTACTTGAGACCGGACTTCTCGACGGCGGCGGCGAGGTCGCGGGCCTGCTCGAGGCTGTAGGCGGCGGGGACCTCGGACATGATGTGCTTGCCGTGGGCGAGGGCCTCGAGGGCGCAGGGGACGTGGGTGGGGCCGGGAGTGGCGATCAGAATGGCGTCGAGGTCGGCCTCGCAGAACTTGGTGTAGTCATCGAACCAGTACGGGACGTCGTGTTCGGCCGTCCAGGACTTGGCGAGCTCGGTCTTGAGGTCGCAGCCAGCGACGACCTGGCAGTCTTTGTGGTTGAGAAAGACATTGGCGACACCGGCGCCACGGCGGAGGCCGGCGATACCGACTTTGAGGGACATGGGAGAAGGCTCCTTGGTGAGAGGTTGGAGGGGAGGTTCGACGGTGGGGGGAGGTTGGCCTTCTAGGGGAGAAGGGCGGGAACAGATGAGGCGGGAACGCGGGAACGGGTGAGGCGGGAACGGGAACGGCGAGAGGGGGCAAGGAGGGTGCCGCATGTACGGCTACGGCGGTTAGGAGAGGGAGGTTGGAGTTCGCGGAGGGCGAAAACGGGGACAGACACCATTTTCGCATGGGAGTTAGTAGGTGATGGTTGGGAAGGTTGCGAAAGTGGTGTCAGTCCCCATTTTCGCGTCGGTGATAACGGCGGGCCGGATGCCGACAGTGAGGCTGTCGGCATCCGGCCCCTCCATGGGAGAATGACATGAAGTGGTATGGGCTGTGGCTGATGGCAATCTTCGTGGCTGGCTGGGTTTGGGCGCAGGGGGAGTGGCGGACGTCGGCGGCGGAGTTTGCGGAGACTGTGGCGGTGCCGGAGGGGAAGGGGGCGGTTGTGGCGGCGGTGCGGGTTGGCGAGGCTGGGGTGAAGATTGTGGTTGAGGGGACGGAGGGGGCGAAGAGGACGCTTACGTTGAGGGCGTTTGCAGATACGCTGCCGGCGGCAGGGGCGGCTGAGGCTAAGGAGTTGCCAGAGGCGGGGGTTGAGGTGGTTGAGGCGCGACTGCGGTACTATGTGCGGCCGAAGGTGGCGATGCTTAAGGGGGAGGCTCGGGAGAAGTGTGTGAAGGAGTGGGCGGGGATGCCGTCGGCGGGGACGCGCGGGGTAATGGTGGGGGCTGTGAACTATGGAGGCGGAGTGGCGCTCACGATTGAGGGGCGGTATGCGGGGATGGTGTTGGAGAAGGGGAAGGTGCGGTCGGTGCAGTTTGTGGTGAAGCCGGGGTCGGGGTTGGGAGGAGTGCGGGTTGAGGAGAGGGTGGAGGACGGGAGGTTTTGGAGGGTGGATTTGGGGGAGGTTGGTGAGGCGGGTTCCCTCGTTGGTGAGTTGGGCTCCGGTCGCGCTCAGGGGAGCGCTCCTACCGGGTTGCCAGGGGTTGCCGGGTGGGATTTGGGGAGGACTGCGGGGCAATCGGCGGCGTATTCCGAGTATACGAATCGGACGGGGTTTGATGGGCTTGGGGAATCGTTCATTGTTACGGTGCCGTCGGCGCAGTGGGTGCGGGCGTGGGTGCTTTGTGCGGCTGAGGAGGGTAAGGACACGGGGTTTACGGCGCGGTTGACGCGGTTTGTGCCGGGTGGGGCTTATACGGGGAGGGCGCGGGAGTGTCTGGCGGATACTGAGGTGCAGTTGCCGAGGGTGGGAGAGATGGCGGCGCCGGGGGTTGAGCGGGCTGGTGAGGTGACGCTGGGGGGGAAGAAAGTGCCGCTGTATCTGGTTGAGGTACCACTTAAGGCCGGGGATATTCAGGATCTGATCTTTGATGAGACGGCGAAGAACTGGCGGGGGATGCCGGGGCTCAGGGGTTACCTGGACTTTGAGATGCTCGGGAGGTTGAAGGAGCAGGATCGGCCGCATCCGTTTGGGGATGGGCGGTACTTCCCTGACCCGGCGCGGGTTAGCGGGGTCCATGTCTTTGGGGTGACGCTGGAGAAGACGCCGGTGGAGATGGAAGTGCGGCAGACGCAGCCGGGCAATATCTTCCAGGGCGATGAGGCGCCGGAGTTGCGGGTGGTTTTGCGGCCTAAGAAGGATGGGGCGTACAAGGTCAAGTGGGCGATGCGGGATGTGGATGGGAAGGCTTGTGGCTCGGGAGAGAAGACGCTGAGCTTGAAGGCGGGGGAGGCCGAGGTGACGGTGCCGGTTGCTCTGCGGCAGCCGCAGGTGGGGTGGTACGGGATTGCGCTGGGGCTGTGGGAGGGAGAGCGGGAGTTGGTGTGTCATGAGGCGAGCTTTGCGCTCCTGCCAAAGGACACGCGGCAGGCGGGGTATGAGTCGCCGTATGGGACATGGTGGTTTGATCACCACTATGGGACGGATGATGCCAAGATCATCGGGCCGATGATCCTGAAGGCGGGGTTCCGGAAGGTTGCCTATGCGGTGGCCCGGCACAATGAGGCGGAGTTGGCTCCGTGGAAGTTCACGGCGGCCTCGGTTGGCTGGGGGGCGCTCAATAGGCCGAATGCTACGGATGAGGAGATTGCGGCGAAGATCGCCGAGACGATGAAGGCGTACCCGCACTGCGACAATTTGATGATCTTCCATGAGAGCATGCCGAATGCGCCGTTGGGGACGCGGACGGCGCCGGAACTGTTTGGGATGCCGGTGCAGGAAGCGGCGGGGGCGGAGGAGCGCTGGGCGCTGGCGACGCGGATCGCCAGGATTGCGCGGGCCAGGTTTCCGGGGTTGAGGATATACATTGGGAACTCGGGAGCGTCGTCGGAGCTGATTGCGGAGGGGATGCGGCGGAAGTTTCCGGCGGAGTATGCGGATTACATCGGTATTGAGACGGTGGGTAGGACTGGGCACCCGGAGAAGCTGTGGGAAGGCGGGTTGGGGGGCGTGTGGCTGCTGCGGGAGACGGCGCGGAAGTTCGGGTATCCATGGGGCGTGACGAGCTGCTTTGAGACGAATTACCGGGAGGAGAGGCTGCTCGGACCGCAGCGGCTGGCGGAGTGGTATGTGCGGGATGTGCTGCTATCGCATGCGTACAGGTTCCCCCATATCGCGATTGCGCTTCTGCATGACACGGGCAACAGCTACAACGGGTCGTTCTGGGGCGGGACGGGGCTTTGTCAGCGGTATCCGCTGCTCTACCCGAAGCCGGCGTATGTGGCGATGGCGACGGTGACGCGGGTGCTGGACCGGGTGACTCTGAAACGGGAGGTGCCGACGGGGTCGAATTGCGTGTATGCGCTGGAGATGGCGCGGGCGGATGGGAAGACGGTGTACCCGGTATGGACGGCGCGGGGAACGGCGGTTTTGAGCGTGGCGATGAAGGGGTGTAAGAGCGTTGGGGTGGTGGACCTGTATGGGCGGAGCAGGACGGAGGCGGTGAAGGGCGGGAAGGTGGCGCTGGAGGCGGGGACGGCGGTGCAGTATGTGGTGACCGAGGGGAAGGTGACGGGGATTGTGTGTGGGAGACGGAGCTACCCCGACGATGCGCCGCCGAGGAGCTTCAGGATGGTTGACGCCATGAAGGACGTGCGGGAGTGGAAGCTGGCGACGGAGAAGGACCCGCTGATCGAGCAGACAGCGCAGCCACATCTCCCCTATCGCACGGCGGGGGAATTCGTCGTGCGAGGGGCTAAAGATGCGCAGGTGGGCGAGTGTGTGGAGGTTGAGTTGGTGCCGCGGAAGGATTTGCCGACGCCGCTTCTGGGCCAGTATGGGATGCTGAGGCTGGCCAAGCCGGTGGTGCTGGAGGGAGAGCCGACGACGCTGGGGATGTGGGTGAAGGGGAATTCGGGGTGGGGCGACGTGTGGTTCGAGACGGAGGATGCGGCGGGAGTGCGGCGGGTGTCGTGCGGGACGGTGATGCACGATGCGGATGTGTATGACTATGACGGGCGAGTCGCAGTCAACTTCGATGGGTGGGCGTTTTTGAGCTTCCCGATGACCGACAAGTCGCCGATACCGGATCTGTCGACCGGGAGTGTGGGGAATCTGTGGGAGGCGACGGATCGGAGTAAGGCGGTGCAGTATCCGGTGAAGCTGACGGGGATTGGGTTCTGTGTGAGGCAGGACGTGATGGGGTTGACGGAGATGAAGCCGATGCGGCAGGTTCTGCGGTTTGGTGGGGTTGGGGCGTACTAGAGGCGGGGAACGGGGAACGGAAGGCGACGGTTGCTTTACTGCGCCGGCGTCTCGTTCACGATCACTAACGCCGGACGCGAGGTGCGCTGTGCTCCCAGCGCATCGGTGGCCATCACGAAGAAGCCGTGGACGCCCGGCCTGAGACCGGTCAGAACGAAACGCGCCGGTCCCGACGCAGTCTCGGCCAGCTTCTGCGCACCGTCGTAGAGCGCGATCTGCCGCCATCCCGGCAGACCGGTGTCGTCTGCGGTGACAGTCAGGTTCGCTCCGGCATTGAGCACCCAGATGGCGCCCGATGGTGGGTTCGTGAGTCTCAGGGCGGGCGCGAAGGTGGCGTAGGCCCGGTAGATGAAGGCGGTATCCTCATCGGGAAGCCAACTGGTCGTTGCAGCCCTGGCGCCGGGGTCGGCATAGGGTGTAAGGCTCGTCAGCCCACTCCGCCAACTCGTGTTGTCAGCCAACCAGCCGGACGACAGGTCCAGCGTATTGAGGGCCACCGGACCCTGCCGAGGATCGGCCTGTGCAGGATAGCGCAGGCGTATGCAGTGGTCGAGGAACGGGATCGCAAGCGTAGCCTGGTCAGACTCGCGATGGGCCTGCCCTTCGACCATCGCCCAGGCAAAGTGCGCCCCACGAGGCCTGTGAGTCTGCATCGTCTCGGTCAGCAACGGGTTCAGACGCTCTTCCTGCTCACCCGAAAACATGCATACCGGCACGTCGAGCGCCGCCACCGGAACTTCCATGCGCATCGCCGATGACAGGGGGGCACTGGCAATCACCCGCTCCGGAAGCGTGTTCACCAGCCTGTTCGCGAATCCCCCACCAGCAGAAAAGCCATAGGCCACGAAAGGGACGTCCACCAGTTCCGGGTGCCCGCTCTCGCCGGCGAAACGCTCCAAAGCATGCTCAAGGACAGTGACTGAGCCGACGTGAGAGTTGAACGCCCGGGCGCCGAGGAAGCCAAGGCCATGAAGCGCTGCGAAGGCCCTCAGGTACGGCAAGGTGTAGCGCTCGCGTGTGTCGCCGCCAGCCGCATTGGTGTTCACCAGCAGGCCGCGAATGGTCTCCAGACCAAGCGGGACAGCCAAGCGCACCGCCTTTTCCTGCCCTTCGTCAACCTCCGAGTAGTCATACGTAGCGAAGCCGACGGTGGACCCGGCGACCTGGGCTGCGGCGATCCCCGTGGCCGCTGCGAGCAGGAAGCCCACGAGCGCCCCAAGCCACCGGGTGGGTATCGTGACGGATTTGTATTTCATCTTAGGCCTCCGCAGCTTGACGCCTAGCGTGGGGCTGGGGGGCGGTAGCTCCATGACTGCCACTTCATCAGGTCGAGGAGGTGGGCGAAGTCGAGGCCCGCGCGGCGGTTTGAGTGTCCGTCCGGGACGGAGCGGGCCAGAGGCCTATTGCGGCATGGTGTTCGGCTGCGCGGTCCAGCCCGTCCAGGCGCGGTCCAGCATTGTGCGGGTGTTGATCCACTTGGCGTGGCCGTCGCAGAACACGACGTTGTTCCCGCCGTTGTGCCGGCCGGGTACCGGTATCCCATTGTAGGGGTAGGTAGCGCTCTGGGGGATGGCGAAGATGCGTGGCGAGTAGTAGAAATCCATCTGGACCGCTTGACCCGTGGCGTCGTAGTTCTCGCTCTCCCCTATCAGGAGGGCATCGGCCGGAGCGCTGATGCTCCCCAGCGCGGCTCCGCCCTTCCCGGTTCCACCCCCATTGTCCGGCATCAGATTGAAGTAACTGCAGCCATAGCCCAGAGTGAGTGTGCTACTGGGGCACCGGTAGATCTGCGTGTTCTTGATATACGGGGACATGAGGTACAGCCAGCTCTGGTATGCAGGCGGGAAGTTCATCGGGGGTAGCTTTTCGTCGAAATCCTGGGCGTAGGACAGCAGAGCGGTACCCAGTTGCCGGGCGTTGGCCAGACAGGAGGACTGGCGGGCCTTTTCGCGGGCCTTGGCGAAGACTGGGAAGAGGATCGCCGCGAGGATGGCGATGATGGCGATGACTACCAGCAGTTCAATGAGAGTGAAGCCACGTCGCATGGATATGCCTCCTGAATGATGGGCGCATCAGCAGTGGTGTTCGAGACCGATGGAGTCACTTCCTGCCAAGCCTCTCCGGAAACAGAGAGTGCGAATGTTAGCTTGTTAGTATCTGCAACCGTGCCAGACGACGGCCCAGGCCCTGCGCAGCCTTGAGCGCGAACTCATCCCCGGCGACCTGGCCCGGGGCGGCGGCCTGGCCGATGACCTCCCAGTTACCGTACGGCAGGCAAGCCGGGCCCAGCACGATCATCCCGTGGTTGAAGCAGAAATCCATCACGGACCTCGCCGCCAGTTCCTGCCCGCCCCAGCGGCCTTCGCCCACCGCAATCACGCTGGCTGTGCGGTGCTGCAGAGTGTTCTCAGGGGACCAGATGGGCCGCGTACGGTCGATGAGCGCCTTGAGTTGAGCGCTCATGCCGCCCATGTAGGTGGGGGTGCCGAAGATGATCGCGTCCGCCCACAGCATCGCGGTCAAAACGGTGGACATGTCATCGTCAATGATACAGCGTTCGCCGGCAGCATGGTCCACGCAGTTCGCGCAGGCCTGGCACGGGGCGATCTGAAGGTTGCATAGCTCAAGTAAGCGCGTCTCCGCGCCTTCGGCGGCCGCTGCCTCCAGACAACTGTTGCATAGCAAGGCAGTGTTGGAGTTGTGCCTGGGGCTTCCTGAGATGGCAAGTATGTGCTTCATATGGTGCTGCCCCTTCCGAGAGTTCGTGCTCCCTGCATTGCGGAGTAAGGCCACCCAGATGGTCGCGCGGCGGGGTAGCGGATTCTACCCAGATGGTCGTAGATGGTCGCGCGGCGGACGGTACGTCCGCACGGGGAGCGCTCCTACCGGCGGCAATGGCGGTTAGCGTGGGGCTGGGGGGCGATAGCTCCATGATTGCCACTTCATCAGGTCGAAGAGGTGGGTGAAGTCGAGGCCCGCGCGGCGGTTGGTTGAGCCGAAGCGGCGTTCGGCGATTGCCGGTTCGTCTACGCATATGGGCAGCATGGGAACCGGCGGGATTGTCACCGCGAGCGGGAGGTTGCCTGTGTCGGCGGACTGGATGATGAACTCGGCGGCAGCGTGGAGGAGTTCGGCGGGGCCGAGGTCGGTGAAGCTGGCGCGGAGCTGGCCCTTCAGGCGGCGCTGGTCGGACATGATGGCGTAGGAGGTGAGGGCGCCGGCGAAGAGGTCCTCGCGGGAGATTGTCAGTGGGGCGCTCAGGTGCAGAGGGTGCTCGGTCGGGCCGAGGAGGCGCTGCACCGGCACGCGGTCGGGCCACTTGCCGTATTCCCAACAGTACTGCAGGGCAAAGCAGAGCAGGCCAGCGATGTCAGCGCAGGAGAAGCTGGTGTCGCTAGCGGCGACGTAATTGAAGCTCGCGCGGACGGCGCGGGCGAGGGTTACCGTTTGCTCCCAGGTGAGCCAGCGGACGGGGTCCTCCTCGTTGCGGTCGCAGAGGCTGGCGTAGTTCGTGAGGTTCACGCCGGGGAGGGTCTTGAGCCAGCGAAGAGTACGGCGCACGAACTCGAAGGCATTGGCCTGGTCTTCCGGAGAGCGAGGCTGCATTTTGCGGAAGTGGCCGGGGCGAGGGTATGGGCCCGCGGAGCCGTTGCGGAAGAGCACGGCTTGCTCAGCGAGCGCCCATTCGGCGGTGACCCAGCAGACCGGATGGCCTGCGAAGGCTATGAAGTCCCTTGTCTGCGCCATGGCCTCAAACCGTTCCTGAATAGCTCGCAGGTCGGCTTGCGGGTCGCATGGGGGTTTGAGCTGATCCGGTTTGGTCGGGTCCACGCGGTGGAAGCAAGTGCCCTGGCTGGAAAGGCTGCAGCCCAAGCGGGGCCACGAGGGCCAGTCCATGATCCAGCCGCGCATGCCGTCGCCCCAACAGCGAACACCGGCGAGTTTGTAGGCGTAGTACAGCGGCGGGCATTGCTGTTCCTGATGGCAGCACCAGGCTGCGGGGAACTGGCCGGTGATGTCGGCGACGTCGTGCAGGCCGGGGAGTTCGACGCTGAGGGCGTAGCTGACGGCGTCGTCCCAGGAGAGATCGGTGCCGTAGTGCAAGGCGGGCTCGGGGAAGTCGCCCCAGTAGTTGCCGTGGAAGCAGATCTCGTGTGGGCGCATGGCCTCGATGACGTCGAAGCGGCCACGGCGGCGGAGGGCACGGGCTTTCTCGCCTGCGATGAACAGGGAAACCGGGACTTCCTCCTCGGTGAAGATGCGGCAGAGCTGCAGAGCCGCGTCGTCAGACTCCGGATGCACCACATCTTCAACGTCAAAAACAAAGACCACGTCTGTCATGGTTAGCCTCCGTCAGGGCTTGAGGGACTTCCCGGGGACGTAGGGGAAGGGCGGCGGGATGATTTGGGCGGCAGTGCGGTAGGTCTGGTTGTAGAGGGCGTCGTACTGCTCGACGGGTAGAGTAAGGCGCAGAGGGTGCCTGGTGTAGACGCGCAGGACCTCGTGACTGTCGCGGGTGACGCTGAGGAGACCGCGGAAGCCGAGGGAGCGCATGAGGCGGTCAGGGTAGAGGTCGTATTGTTCGGGGATGACAGCGGCCTGAACGCGGACGGCGTTGTCGAGGAGGACGGGTTTGCGGGCAGGCTGGTCTATGTAACCGCCGGTGAGGGCCTCGCGGCCAAGGTACCAGTAGGCGACCGAGGGGTCGTGGGCGACGAAGACCGGGACGGCGGGCGCGAGGTTCTGGCGGACCCAGTAGCCCGCGGTCTTCATGCCGGAGTTGGGGACGAGGCCGCCGTAGGGGATCTTGGGCGAAGGATACAGGGGGACGAAGGCGGGCACGCGGAAGACGCCGCCAAGGGTGGTGGCGGCGGTGGCGAGGACTATCAGGAGGCCGAGGACTGGGAGGGCACGGCGCGGAGCGGACAGGGATGCCCCTGCGACGGGGACGTCGCTTGGCGTACCTGCGGCTCCGGAGGCGGGCAGGATGCCCGCGCTCCAAACGGCGGAGAGAGAACGACAAGAGGAGAAGGCGAGGCCGATGAGGAGGCAGAGGGCGGCGGTCAGGTGGTGGTGGTAGCCGGAGGCTTCGGTTACCTTGCTGGTAACGGCGATCACGAACGGGAGGGCGGTCAGGCCGATCCAGGCCAGGAGCCATTGGTAGCGGCGGTCGCGGAAACAGCGGCGAAGCAGGATGAGGGCGACGGGAACGGCGATCAGGGCGACGAGGCCGAGGTTGACCCAGAGGTCGCGGAGGAACGGGATGAGGTGCAGGCCCCAGTCGGCTTTGTGCTCGCTGAGCATGGTGCCGAGGAAAGTCTGGTCGGGATAGCCGAGCTTGAGGGCGTAGAGGTAGACCGGGATGTAGGGCGCGAAGAGGACGATTGGCGGTAGGAGAGTGCCCGGGCGCACGAGGAGGCGGCGGAGGCCGCTGCAGCCGGTGTAGCCCTCGGGACGGGGCCAGAGGAGCACGAAGGCGATCAGGACGGAGCCGGTGACGGCGAGTTGGACGTCGGCGCACATCCACAGGCCGACGGCGAGGCCGGCGAGCCACTGGCGGCGGGGGCTGCCGGGGGCTTCCCAGTAGCGCATGAGCATCAGGACGGAGAGGACGAAGAGGAAGCCGTTGGCGGCCTCGGCGCCACCGATGGTACGGTGGCGGCCCACAAGGAGCGGAATGACGGCGAAGAGCGCGGCGGCGAGGAGGCCGGGGGTGTCGGTGCCATTGGCGAAGCGGCGAGCGACGAAGAAGACCAGCAGGCAGGTCAGGGCGCCGAGAATGACGAGCACGCCGGGAAGGGTGGCCTCGTTGACGGGCAGGTTGAGGGCCTCGAGGGCGCGGACGTAGAGGTAGTCGGCGACGAAAAGCGGGTAGCCGTAGTCCCAGCTCATGATCGTGGCGAGGGCGTTCTCGGAGGGCTGCGGCGAGAGGGGCGAAAGTGCGGCGCTGGTGCCGATGAAGCAGGACCGGAGCGCTTCGTCG
>JBDKRC010000127.1:0-8397 GCA_039683575.1 Armatimonadia bacterium
AACGGCCGGCGGGGTACGAGCCCCCGCCCTACAGCCCGAGGCGTCGCTTCGCCCCACAGCCAGACAGGGAGCCATGGCATGAACACCATCTATGAGCAATTCGCCAATCCCCCCGCCTCTTATCGCCCCCAACCCTTCTGGTTTCTGAACCACCGGCTCGATGAGGAGCGGTTGCGGTGGCAGATTCGGGAGATGGCGGCTAAGGGCGTCGGGGGCGTGGTGCTGCATGCGCGGCATGGGCTGCTGACCCCGTACATGTCTGATGACTGGCTGCAGGCCATGGAAGTGTGTGTGGATGAGTTGCGGGCGCAGGGGATGGAGGCGTGGCTCTACGATGAAGACAACTGGCCCTCGGGGACCTATGGCGGGAAGCTGACCCGGGAGAACCCGCAGTACCGGATGCGCTATCTGCGGGTTGAGACGCTGCGGGTGACCGGGGGAGCGACCTTTCAGGCCACTGTGGATGCCGATGACAATACGCTGCTGCTGGCGCAGGCGGTGCCGCTGTCGCCGGAGGGGGCACTGGTGGTGGAGCAGGCGCGGGATGTGACCGAGCGCCTTGACGGCAACCGTTTCCGGTGGGAAGCGCCGCCGGGGCAGTGGCTGGTGGCGCTGTACTGGGAGTGTCCGGTGGCGGCGAAGGTGACGTTCGCCAACGGGTATTACCTCGACACGATGAATGAGGAGGCGGTGAGCGCCTTTCGGAGCCTCGCCTATGACCCATACGACCGGCTGAGCGGGGAGTTCACCAAAACGATCAAGGGTGTCTTCACCGACGAGCCGGGGCTGATGGTGCATGACGGCTTCTTCAAGATCGAAGCGATGCGGACGACGGTGCAGGACCTGCAACGGACGCTGCCGGGCCCGGCGCTGGCGTGGACGCGAGGTTTTGAAGAGAAGTTCCAGAAGCTCCACGGGTACGACATTCGGCCGGTGCTCCTGGGCCTGATCTACGATATCGGCCCGGAGACGAACAAGATCAGGGCGGACTACTTCCGCGCGATAAGCCTGTGGTATTCGCAGAACTACCATGGAAAGCTGAGCCTGTGGTGCCGCGAGCGGGACCTGGAGTACATCGGCCACACCCTCGAAGACCCGCTGTTCAACCAGGTGCGCACGCAGGGGAACCAGACGTGGGTGCTGTCACTGATGGACCGGCCGGGGCTGGACTATCTGGGGCATGGCGTGGGGACGAAGGAGAGCCCCTTCCGCATTCTGGCAGCCAAGTGTGCGGCCTCGGTGGCACATACGCAGGGCAAGGCGCGGGTGATGTGCGAGGCCTTTGGGGGCAGCGGCCACGGGCATACGTTGCTCGACCGGCGGCTCGACGCGAACTTCATGGCGGCGCTGGGTGTGAACATGATCATCCCGCACGCCTTCTACTACTCGTTCGAGGGCTACCGCAAGACTGACTGGCCGCCGACTGAGTTCTACCACCAGCCCTACTGGTCAATGTACAAGGAGTTCGCCGACTACCTGGGGCGGCTGTGCCTGGTAGGGACAATGGGGCACCATGTGAGCGATACGGCGATTCTGACGCCGGTCAAGACGATGTACGCGGACATGTTCCGGCAGGGCGAGGCGGTCAAGGAGCCGAACTGCCAGCGGCTGCTCAGCGAGTTGTCCGAGAGCATGCTCGCGCTGCACCATGACTATGACTACATCGACGACACGCAGCTTCACAGCGCCACAGTCGAGGGCGGAAAGCTGGCCTTCCCGAACTCGGAGGAGCGGTACTCGCTGGTGATCTTGCCGGGGGCGCGCGTGATGTCGTCGGCGGCGATCACGAAGCTGCGGGAGTTCTTTGAGGCTGGCGGGAAGATCGTGGCGGTGGGGGACTTGCCGGGCGAAGCGGATGAGCGCGGCAAAGACGAGGCCCTGCGTGAGATTTCGCTGGGGTTGTTTGGCAAGCCTGACAAGCAGGGGAACAGGCACAATGGGAATGACGCGGGAGGCGTGGCGATGGCCGGGCGTCCCGCTGTGCTGGCTCCGTGGCTGGAGGAGCACCTCCCGGAGCTTCTGCCGGCGGAGGTGATCATTGAGGATGAGCAGGGGCGGCCTGTCGAGAGCATCATCTGCTGCCACCGGCGCAGCGAGACGCTCGAGACCTATCTGCTGGTGAATCGCACCAAGGAGCAACAAAGCTGCACCTTCAGTTGCAGCGTATCGGGCAAGCTGGAGGAGTGGTCGCTGGAGACGGGGGAGAGGGGGCCGGTGGAGTGCCTGGCGCTGCCGACCGGAGGGCTGCGGGTGCCACTGGAGTTCGAGCCGGCCGAGGCGCGGCTGCTGGTCGTGACGCCCGGAGCGCCGCCGGATGAGATCGTGGAGCTGCCTGCGCCGGAGATCATGGAGCGGATCGACCTGAAGACGGAGTGGGAGTTTGAGGCGCAGGGGGGCAATGTGATGATCATGGATCAGTGGACCTTCACGGCGTGCGACCCCAAGGCCCATGGCGGAGTTCGAATACCGGGGCAGATCAACACCTACCGCACGAAGCTCATGGTCAGTGGCAAGCCCGGGGCCGTGCGGCTGGTGCTGGATGACATCGAGCAGTGGATCCCGTCGCATGTGGGCTTCTTGAGCGGCATTCGGAGCCTCGAAGTCTATGTCAACGGCCGGCAGGCCCCGCCGCTGTCGCCGTCGGGGTGGCAGGACCCGGATTACGCGTGGGTTGAGATCACACCGCTACTGCGCGAGGGGGAGAATGAGCTGCAGATTGAGACCATCTCGCTGCTGAACCCGATGCATGGACTGCGGGAGCCGGTATATCTGGTTGGAGACTTCCGCGTGGGAGCCGAGGGCGGGATGGCGCCTCCCGACCGCAGGATCAGCGGGCTGTACAGCGAACAGGGGTACCCGCACCTGGCCGGGCTGGGGCGGTACCGGCAAATGGTAACGATTCCCGAACGGTTCGGGAGCCAGCGGCTGATACTGGACCCGGGGCAGGTCGAAGGCTGCATGCGGGTGATCGTGAATGGGCAGGAGGTTGGCACGCGGATCTGGCCACCGTACGAGGTGGATATCACCGCTGCGGCGCGGGGCGGAGTGAATGAGATCATTATCGAGGTGGCGGGGACGCTGGGGAACCTGTATGACAAACAGAGCCGCCCCACGGGCTTGAAGGGCCGCGGGGCGATCTGGGTAATGTCGTAGGCGCAATCGTCTCGGCGGAATCGACAGAGCCAGGATAGTGATCTATCCTGGCTCTGTCGCCTGAGAGGTCAGCCTGACCGGCGTCAGGCCGACCGAGTGAAGTGGCGGCTAGTAGACGATGAAGATGTGCAATTCATCGTTGGGCCTGTCGCTGTCTACCCAGTCGATCACGCCTGTGCTGTCCAGGTAATTGCCGGTGAAATTGGCGACGATCTCACCATCAGCATTCTTGAGCCATCCGGAGATGTCCCCGTTTGCGGCCACGAGCAGGCGGGTCGTCATCCCATCGCTCAATTCTGAGGTCTCGGTCAGGGTCAGCGAGGTCAGACTGTAGTCATCGCCCCAGTAGCCCTCCTCATAGTCGAACTCGGCTTCGCCACTGGCATTGAAAGCCTGCCAGTACATGCCGTCACCTGCTCTGAGACCCCACGAGGGGTTCCAGGTGAAGCCCAGTGTGGCCTGATCGTCGGTCTCACGGATGGTCAGCCGGCAAGTGCCCCTGCCCTTGAATACCTCAGTCCATTCGCCATCCTCCATCAGGAACTCGGAGAAGTTGCTGGTGATGGTCCCACTGCCGCTAGTGGCGCCGAGGCTGAAGTTCATGGTGGTATTGATGTCGCCCTTGCCGTCGGAGCTGTCATCCCAGTCGCCGGTATCCCAGTTGTACCACTCTATCCCCTGGGCCACGGATCCGCGGGCGGTGAGGCTGGCCGTTGTCTCGCTCATGACCAGTGACACGGTCACATTGGTGTTCGTGCCGACGCCATGGATATTGAGCCGGAGGCTGGTTTCCGTCTCAGCCAGCGTACCAGTCCAGTGGATGCCATATTCGTCATCGGTCCAGTCGAGATCAGTGGTGTCTGCTGTTTGAACGCCGGAGCGCCCGGTGCCCTTCGCCTGGGCGCGGTTGATGAGACGCAGGATGAAGCTGGCCGGTGAGCCGTGACTCCTGGTGGCGAGGCTGCGTGAAGGTACGGCGTTACCGCCCCCCCCGCCGATTGAGTCGTCTATCGCCACCACAATGGGCTCTGAGAGACCGAATAGCATGTACCCCATGTTCACAGGATCGTCTTCCCCTGCCGCCATGGTGATCATGGCCGTGGTTCCGACGTTGCCAGCAGCCCAGCTCTCGCGTGTTTCCGCCGGGGCCACATCCTCAGGCGGGGTGTACGCCCCCCAGCCTCCACCATTGTCGCTTCCGCCCCCGCCGCATCCCGCAAGGTAGACCGCACCCACCACCAGGACCGACATCAACAGCAGCATTCTCGAGGCTGTCATCTCATTGCCCTCCCTGACTGTGTTGGCAACCAATTGCCATGGTGATCGATGGATGCGGCTGCCTGGCGGCCTTGCGATTACGGCACAGGGCAAGCCAACGCTATGCTATCCATGGCGTGCATATTCGACCACGCGGCTGCGATGTCCTTTCTTGATAGTATGTTTTCTTTGGGGTTGGGGAATAGTGGTGATGCGGGGGAGTTGGAGATGAGGTGCAGCGGGCAGCGAGCGACCTCCATCCGGCCGGGGCGAGTGGCCGGAGGTCGCTCGCTGCAGGTTGTAGCGGTGAGCGGTAAGGGGCTAGAGCTTGTCCGGCTGCGTGACCTCCAGGCTTTGTTTGAGCGTGAGGCTCTCGCCGGGCTTGAGGCTGAGCTCTTTGCCGAACAGCTCCAGGTTGACGCGGGACTGCTGTCCGGCGCGGTTCAGCAGGGCGCAGGCGACGGCAGCCTGATCGAAGCGGTTGAGGATGGCAAGGCCTGCTGGCTCGTCCACTACCGCCCAGGCGCCCTGGGGCATCTCGCTGTCTCTGAGCCACTGGTCGCGTTCGGCCTTCGGGTCGGCGGGATTGGCGAGGTTGATCGTGCGCCACTTGCCGTCGGGGCCGAGAATGCGCACATTGGCCTGCTCAGTTGAAGTGACCGCAAACTCCGGGTGGCTGCGCAGCGAGGCAGTCACCGGCTCCTTGATCATGTTGGTGAGCGTGGAAGTGATGTGGCGAATCGGCTTCTCCGGGTCGAGCTCGAGCTTGCGGCTTAGCTGCAGGCCGTTGCGGAGGTTGGACTGGAGGGTGACGCTGCGACTATCCACCTGCGCGATGGTGTAGCCCTCACTCCAGCCGGGTGTGCGGTAGCTGCCCTGGCTGTACTCCTCGTAGCCACCCTCGGCGGGCATGAGCTTGCCGCCTTCGCCACCGACGCGGAATAGCTCGCGATTCGTGGGCAGGTAGGTCATTCTGAAGATGCGGCCCCCGAGTTCGGGTAGGACCTGAACGTGGAGAGTCGGGCTGGCAATCTGCTCAATGCGGAGGCTGCGCGGCTGGCGGGGGACCGACGACAGCCAGCCCTCGAGGTCAGCATTGCCGCCACCCTCGCGGACTTTGGTCACACCCTCGGCGCGCGCAATGGCCGCGAAACGGTCCACCAGCGCGCTCACGTCGTTCCCCTCTTCCTGCACGAGCTTCCCATTCTTCTCGACGAAAGTGCCCGAACTGGCGAGGGTGATCTGGGCGTACATGATGGGCAGGCGGGCGACCTGCACGCGATGGAGATAGACGGGATCATTGGCGACGGCCGCTTCGGCCTGGTCGAAGAGCTTCTCAGAGGCGGCGATGACCTCAGGGAATACGTACTGCCTGGGGTGGGTGTAGATCTGCACATGCAGCTTCGGCGGCACCTGGACCGACTGGTGGATGAGGTTTGTATACTCGCGCACTGGCTTGGCCGCCGGGCCGTAGAAGGCGGCGCAGAACTCGTCGATGGCCTTGTCGGTGTCATACTTCGGGTCCCAGAGCAGCTTGGCCATGACGTAGTTGCGAAGCTCCTGCAGCTCCGAGCCCTTGGTGTAGTAGCAGGATTCCTCGTAGATGCCCTTCACGCCGTTGTCCAGGAAGAACTGGGTGTTGGGCTTGAGCGTGTACAGGTTCGGGAAGGGGCATATGGAGTGGGCGTAGTTGATGATGTAGTCCCAGATCCATAGCCGGTCGCAGATTTTGTTCCAGCCGCGGATATCGTCGGCGAAGGTCTTGTTGAACTCGTCAGTGCCCAGCGGGTGAATGAAGCAGCACTCGATGCTGCACAGGCAGATGATGACGTTGGGGCGGGGCCTGGTGAGTTTCGGGGGCTTGCGGGTGTACTGGTAGGCCAGCGTCTCGATCGCCACGTCGGGGTAGTCGGCCTTGATATCGTCGGCGATGGCGTTGACGAAGCGCACCACTGGCCCGGCCTGGCTGCCCTCGGCCTCGACGACGGCCTGACAGTTGTCGCACTCACAGGGATAGTGGGTATCGTTCTGGGAGACTGAGAAGACCTTCATGTCTGGGTTCTGCTTGATCCAGTTGCGAACGCCCTGGATGCAGAGCTTGAGCACTTCGGGGTTGGTGAGACAGATCTGGGCATAGCCGGACTGGCGCTTCCCGCCTACCAGCGAGAAGTACTCGGGGTGCTCGGCGAAGTACTTCTCGGGCGGAACCAGCGAGCCGAAGGTATGGGCGAGGCTGTGGACGCCCTTGCGGCCGCCCTGCTCTTTGCTCATCTGGTGGTTGTTGCCGTTCAGGCGCAGGCGCACTGCGAATTCGCCGGAGCGGGCGATGGGATAGTCGCCGGCGCGGAATTCAAGCGGCGGGAAGTACTTGCGGCTGAGGGCCGGGACGGTGATGGTGCCCGAAGTGGGCCAGGTGGCGCAGTCGGGCGTAAACCAGCGGCAGCCGAGATAGTCTTCGAGGAAAGTGTAGGTGGCATAGAGGCAGCCGCGCTGATTGCCTGCGAGGATCAGGGAGGGACCGACGGACTTGAGATAGAGACCCTCAAGACCGAGATCGGCGACCTTCATGGTTGCGGCGGCTTTGCGAGTGTTGCCGATGTACAGCCCCTGCTTGCCCTTGAACGCGCTCTCGCTGATGATGGGGAAGACGTGGCCGGTGATGAGTTCGAGATGGTGTCGCAGGTCGCGGGCGGCGTAGCTTTCCTGCGGCGTAGGCTTGTCTGCAAGGACGATAGCGGCGGTGTCAGGGCGCAACAGTTGTCCGCCGAGCTTGATCTGGCACTTGCCAAGGCTTGACGCCTGTGCTTCCAGGGCCGCCAGCGTCTGGTCCATCTGGGTCAGCACTGTCTGGAGCTTCGCGGCCGCGGGTGAGCCAGCCGGCGTCGTCGCCATGGCGGCGGCGAGCAGGTCACGGTTGGCGCGCTGCTTGGCCAGCTTCTCGCTCACGGGCTCCAGCGGGTCAGTGAGAGTCTGCGTATCGGCCAGCATGGTAACTGCCCTCTGGGCGCGTTCGTCGGTGCCGTTGAGCTTCAGCGCCTCGACAGCGATGCCGAAGCGCTGCTGGGGCGTCAGGTCCGCCGCCAGTTCATTGAAGCGCTTCAGGCCTTCATGGTATGTAGGTCCGCCATAGGCGACCATCTGCGCGAGATAGGGGATCCGCCGTATCGGGTCGGTGGTCGCCTGGGCCAGGATCGTGGCGAGATCGGCGCGGGTGAGGCCGGTGGAGGCGAGCATGATCTTCTCAGCTCCTGCGAGGTCCCCCTTGTGGACGAGCCACCAGCCGATGAGCTTGCGGTCGCCATCGGAGGGATTGGGGCGGGCCATGATCTCGGCCATGACCTGCTCGGGCTCGGCAGTCTTCTCGACCACGATGTCATCTGCCCAGGCCTCGCCCTTCTCGGCGTTCATGTAGGCCAGGGGGTAGACGTACATCGTCTTGCGGGGGGAGATGAAGGTGAGCTCCGTCTGGACCCAGTCATCGCTGGCCTTGAGGGGCTTGGACACGGCCCAGGCCCACTCGTAGCTGTCCCATTCGTAGCAGTACGGTGCTGAGAACTGGGCTTTGCCGGGAGTGCCCTTGACCCATTCGGTTACGCGGTAGCGGGCAAAGGGCTCGACGTCTATGGCGCCGCCGACGGCGGCCCAGCGGCTTTGGCCGTCGGACTTGAGGTACATGGCTTTCTGCCCGGTGCGAGCGGTTCCGGCGACACCGGAGGCTTCGAAGGACGGATCGGGGTAGATGTTGGGGGCGGCTTGGGCGGTGAAGCTGAGCAGCACGGCAATGGGGATGAGCAGACGGTACATTAGGGGCCTCCCGGAAGTCGGCATGGTCACGGGGGGGAGGTTCAACGGGGAGGCCGGGAAACCCTCTTTCAGAAACGCTTGTACGAGCGATCACTGATCGCTCGTACAAGCGTAGCGAAGAGAAACGACTACAGCGCGGGGCGCTGCTTGTGCCATTCGGTGGACTGCTCGTAGGCGTAGGCC
>JBDKRC010000128.1:0-2468 GCA_039683575.1 Armatimonadia bacterium
CGGCAATGCCGTCTTCGCCCCAGCGATAAGCTCGGTAAGGGGCATCTTCGCGGCTGAAGTACTCCCAGGCCTCGCCGTCGCGGCTGTAGTCCTCCCGGATGGTTCCCCACTGCCGCTCGCTCAGGTAGGGCCCCCAACGCTTCCATGCGGGATCACGCAACCTTCTCTCTTCTTCCACGTCACCCTCATCTTGTCATTTCAGACTCCGCGCCGAAGTGAGTTCCCAGACTCAGCGTCGAGGATGCCACCACGCATCTGGCGCTAATCTCTGGAGCCAAGGTCTCGTTGACGTTCTATTTCAACGGCATCCACTCGCAACCGTCACGGCGCAGGAGCTCGTCGGCCGCTTCCGGCCCCTCGGAGCCCGCAGGGTAGAAACTCAAGGGGGAAAGTGGATGTTCCCACGCCTTGAGGATCGGCTCGACCACCGACCAGCCGGCCTCGATCATGTCGCCTCGCTTGAACAGGCTGGCATCGCCGACCATCGCGTCATAGAGCAGTGTCTCGTAGCCCGTTCGGTTTTCGAGGCCAAAGTAATCGCGATAGCAAAACCGCATCTCAACGGGACGCACCGTCACCGTGGGCCCCGGCACCTTCGCCGCGAATTGCAGCGAGATGTTCTCCTCAGGCTGGATGTGCAAGTGTAGGCGGTTGGCCGAAGGCAAGGTCACGGAAGCGGTGCGGAAGAGCGTCAAGGGTGCTTTGCGGAACTGAATTACCACCTCGGTGTTGCGCGCGGCAAGCCGCTTCCCGGTGCGGATGTAGAAGGGAACACCGGCCCAACGCCAGTTGTCCACGGCCAGCTTCATGGCTACATAGGTCTCGGTCTCCGAGCCGGGGGCCACTCGCGGCTCGTCCCGGTAGCCCGGAACGGTGTGGCCATCCAAGAACCCGGCCTCGTATTGCGCCCGCACCGTGCAAAGCCCGCAATCTCTCGTCCCCAGCGGCGGAATCGCGCCCAGAACTTTGACCTGCTCGTTCTGCAATGCGGCTGGCGAGAAAGAGCTGGGCGGCTCCATGGCGGTCAGAGTCAGCAACTGGAGCAGATGGTTGGGCATCATGTCCCGCAAGGCGCCGGTGTGGTCATAGTAGCCGCCGCGCAACTCCACCCCGACCGTCTCCGCTACCGTAAGCTGGACATGTTCTACGTACCGCCTGTTCCAGACTGGTTCGAAAATGCCATTGGCGAAACGCAGCACCAGGATGTTCTGGACCGTCTCCTTGCCTAGATAGTGGTCAATGCGGAAGATCTGCTCCTCATCGGCCACCTTGGTAAGATTGCGGTTCAGTTCACGCGCCGAAGCCAGGTCGTGGCCGAAGGGTTTCTCTACGACGACACGGCGCCAGCGGCCATTGGGCTGGTCCAGCAGGCCTGCGCTTCGCAGACGGAGCGGCACTTCGAGGAAATACTCAGGTGCTGTTGCGAGGTAGAAGAGGTAGTTGCCGCCCGTGCCTTGCACCCGGTCCGCCTCCTCGAGTGCCGCGGCTAGCCGGCTGTAGCCGGCCTGCTCGTTGAAATCCGCTTGGACGTATTGTAGCCGCGAGACCAGCCAGTCGACAGCCGTGCCGACCTCCACCTCCGACATGCTGCGCCGGACCTGAGCTATGAATTCGTCGCGACTGAGAGGCGCACGCGCAACACCGATGATGGCAAACTGCTCCGAAAGGAGGCTGTCACGCGCCAGGTTATACAGGGAGGGAAACAGAAGGCGCCTCGCGAGGTCGCCCGCCGCACCGAAGATGATCAGTGCGCAAGGTCCTACCTGCCGTGGCCTAGGGCTCGTCCCGTCGCCATCACCTTCGTTCATACCGCCTTCCAAGTAGATGCTACCACGCAACCACCAGCGGCGCCCTTGAAAACGCAGCCCTTGGCTCGCCACGGTCGATGGCGTTGATCTGGCGGAATCGGAGACCCGGCACCAGTCCCTTCGGCGGCAGTTGGGACTGCCCAGGTAACCGTCCATTATTCCCGATCCATCTTTCGGGTGGCTGGACCCGGCCCCACTTCGCCATCGCCCGCAATCTGTTCTCGATGTTACTTGCGTGTTGAAGCAGGGCGTCTGGATGATGTCCCACCCGAACTCCAAATGACCGTGGCAGAATCGTGACAAAACCCATACTGTTGAGGCCACTTGGATTGTGCTTGAGCGAGAAGCAGATTCCCCAAGTTATTGAGAACCTTAGAAAGGGCTAGGAACCAGAGGAAGGTTTGGAGACGACGGAACGGCGCCCAAGGCACGTGCGCTACCAGGCTGCGCTTCGCCCCGGCATTTGGTGTGCTACTAGTTTAGTTCTAGACTACTTCGCCCGACTCGCGATACCACCAGCCTGGCTGTTGATTCAACCCGGGTGGCCTGTGCTACTTGTGAAGAGATGCAAGAAAAAGATTCGACCCCCGACTTCCCCAATAATCTGCTTTCAGGCTTCCCAGTCGTAATCACCAAGGCGGTCGAATGGGGCGAACAGGA
>JBDKRC010000129.1:0-24097 GCA_039683575.1 Armatimonadia bacterium
TTTCGATTGGCAGGAATATCTTCCAGCATGAGCGGCCCGAGCAGATGGTAGCGGCGGTAGTGGAGATCGTGCAGGCGGGGCGCGCGGTTGATGAGGCAATGAAGGCGTTGAAGGGTTAGGTCGGGGCTAATCGCAGATTTGGCGGTCAGGAGCGTCAGGCGGCTTGCCTGCCGGCGCGGGCGAGCCGCCCGCGCTACTGGTATATCTACTACGGAGCTATCAATGAGCTCACAGCAAAAGACAATATGGGTGCGTGTTGTGCCCTGGAATAAGGACCTGGTGACCGCGGCCCTGGAGGCCGGGGCGGATGGGATTGTGGTTGAGGAAGGGCGGAGTGTGGAGGTCAAAGCGCTGGGGCTGATGCAGACCATTGCGCCGGACGGGGACTTGCGGCTTGGTGAAGATGTTGTGGAGGTGGAGATACGCGGGAAAGATGATGAGGAACGTGCGCTGGAGCTTAGCCGCAGCAAACTCGTGATCGTGGGGACGACAGACTGGACGATTATCCCGCTGGAGAACATCATCGCGGGCGGGGGGCGGGTGATTGCGCGGGTTCGGGATGCGGCGGAGGCGCTGACGGCGGTGCAGACGCTGGAGCAGGGCGTGGCAGGGGTGCTTCTGGAGACCGGCGATCCGCAGGAAGTGCGGCGGACGGTAGAGGCGGTGCGTGGGCAGAGCGAGCGACTGGCTTTGCAGGTGGCGGAAGTGCGGGAGGTGCGGCCGCTGGGGATGGGAGATCGGGTTTGCATTGATACGTGCAGCAACATGGGGATCGGCGAGGGGATGCTGGTGGGCAATAGCAGCGCGGCGCTCTTTTTGATACATGCCGAGAGCATCGATAATCCGTATGTGGCCCCGCGACCGTTCCGGGTGAACGCAGGGCCTGTCCATGCGTACGTGAGGGCACCGGGCGGGGCTACGCGGTACCTGGCGGATTTGCGGTCGGGAGATGAGGCGTTGCTGGTGGACTGGCAGGGCCAGACGCGGACGACGAACATAGGGCGGGTGAAGGTGGAAAGGCGGCCGCTGGCGCTGGTGACGGCGGAGGTGGAGGGGAAAGAGATCACGGCGATACTGCAGAATGCGGAGACGATACGGCTGGTGACGCCGGAGGGGCAGCCGGTCTCGATTGTGGAGCTGAAGGCGGGGGATAAGGTGCTGGTCGCGGTGGAGGAGGCAGGGCGGCACTTTGGGATGAGGGTGGAGGAGACGATTACGGAGCGGTAGGAGAGAGGGTGCTTGGGAGCTTGTCAGGATGGACAGGATAACGGCAGGATAGACAGGATGCTATTGAGGGGGATGCGGGCGGGACGCCATCGCTACGCGTTGAGGTGTGTGACGCGGCGAACACGAGGTGAGGCAGTTGGCTGACTTTGCCATGACCGTGCTGGATATCCCTGATATTGACCGAGGGGTGGGGTTGGCGATTGTGCTGCAGACGCCCGGGGGGCGGACGTGGCTTTATGATACTGGGACGGGCTATCCCGAGGGGGACGGGTGGCAGGGCGACGTTAACAGCGGGCGGGACCAGATCGAGCCTTTCCTGCGGGAGCGGGGGATTGTGGGGCTGGATGGCATCATCATCAGCCACGCGCACTATGACCATTTTGGGGGGCTGCTGTGGCTGGTGGACCGGGTGCCGATTGGGCGGCTGATTGACAACGGGTATGCGTATGGCGGGCCGCGTGATGCCCATTATGACAAGGAATTGGCGGATTACGAGGCGATAAGGGAAGAGTTCAGGCGCCGGGGGCAGTATCAGGCGGTGGTTGCAGGCGATAGCCTGGAGCTTGATGAGGCGTTGGAAGTGGAAGTCATTGCCCCGCCAGCAGAGTTTTTCGAGGAGCCGCACCCGGAGAACAGGCCGGAGAAGAATCCGGGCGCGCACTATATGCTGAACAGCAACTCGCTGATGCTGCGGATCACCCATGGTGACGTGGTCTTCCTGTTACCTGGGGACATTGAGAAGGAAGACCAGAGCCGGTATCTTCTGCCGAGCGTGCCGGAGGGGAAGCTGCGATGTGACGTGCTGGTCGCACCGGGGCATGGGCTGCACACGGCGGAGGACTTCGTGGCGGCCACACAGCCCAAAGTGACCGTGGTCAGTCTGTTCGAGCGGTGGCTGGGGGCGTGTTCGGCGCGTGAGGGCTTCGCGTCAGTGGGGTCGGAGGTATATGTGACGGGAGTAAACGGGGACGTGCGGGTGGTGTCGGACGGGGAACGGTGGGAGGTTGAGGCGAGAGCGTAGAGCGTAGAGCGTGGGAGCCTATGGGCGTGGGCAACGTGGCCGGACGCGCGTTGTCATCCTGAACGAAGTGAAGGATCTCGGTGGGGGGAGACTTGAGTACCACCGATCACTGACATGCCGATCATCCAGACTATCTTTGACCCGGTTCCTCTGCCGCGGGTTGGGTTCGCCGGCTCGTTGTCGTTCACGTTCTACTGGGCGGCGCGTCCGACTGTGCCCCCCGGATGGATGGTGGAGCCTGGGCGGCGGGACCATGCGGTGTTGTGGCTGATCGTGGCGGGGGAGCTACATCTGCAGACGCCTTCCGGAGGGGTGGACTGTGGCCCCGGGGCGCTCATCGTATTCCCGCCGGGCTCCTCGCCGCAGGCAGAGAATCGTGGCGCAGTGCCTGCGACGCGGTACGTGCTTTCGTTTGAGATGCGGGTGTGGGGCGAGGTGGATTTCTTCCGGCTGTACCGCACTCCCGCGATCAGCAAGGTGAGTGATCTCGCGGCACTGATTGAGCCGTGGGAACGCCTGGTGGCGCAGTTGGAGGCGCATGACGGCGCGGTGACGCTCGGGGCCGAGGGCTGGGCGCGGGTGCTGGTGGATGCCTGGCTGAGCGCGCTGGAGGCAGAGGGCGAACTGTTGCCCGCACTGGCTGCGGATGAGCGCCTGACGGCGGTGCTCGCGGCGGTGGATGATGACTTGCGGGGGGACTGGACGCTGGCGCGGCTGTCCGAGGTCATGTGCCTGAGCCCGGTGCGCGTGCGGCAGATCTTCACCCTGCATCTCGGCGTGCCCCCGGCGCGGTACATCACGCTGCGTCGCATCGCCCATGCGCGCGACCTGCTCGCCCAGACCGACCTGACCTCAGTCGAGATAGCCGAACGCTGCGGCTTCCCCGACCCCAGCCACTTCAGCCGCGTTTTCCACCGTCTCACCGGCGTCCGCCCGACCCAGTATCGCGAGCAGACCCGGCGGCGGGATTGACCCTCACCGACGTTATCGTCTCGTCCCACCACAACTATCGCCATCGCCATTTCGCGCCCGTCGTGGTTGAGTATACTTCCGGCAACTCCGCAACATAGCACTGGGGAGGCCCGTGATGCTCAGTACTCAGGACGTGAAGGACTTCTGCCTGCAGGCCGGAGCCGACGTGGTCGGCATCGGCTCGATGGACCGCTACGAAGGCGCGCCCCCGGAGATGGACCCGCGCTATATCTTCCCCGATGCCAAGGCCATTGTCGGCCTTGCCTTCCGCATTCACCGCGGGTGCTTCCGCGGCATCGAGGAGGGCACGTTCTTTGGCGCCTACCCGTCAATGGGGTATGCCGGGATAAACTACCGCGACGCACCGATGACGCTGCGGGCGGTGTGCAGCGCGCTGGAGGATGAGGGATACGAGGCGGTGCCCATCCAGAACATGCTGTTCCTCAACCCCCTCAATCCCCTGGACGGCACGCCGCAGACCGTCAGCCGCGCAGTAGCACCGGGCCTGCCTGCGCCCGATGTCATGCTCCACTATCGCATCGCCGCGTACATCTGCGGCATGGGTGAGATCGGCTACAGCAAGATCTTCCTGACCCCGCGGTTCGGTCCGCGCCAACGGTTCGTGTTCCTGCTGACGGATGCGCCGCTGGAGCCCGATCCGATCTTCGAGGGCGGGCTGTGCGACCGCTGCAAGCTCTGCGTGCGGGATTGCACTGTGGGTGCACTAAGCGACACGGAGACTGTGAAAGTAACTGTGGCGGGGCATGAACTGGAGTGGGCGAAGCTTGACGAACTCAAGTGCTCGAGCGGCTACCAGGGCGCCAATGCGCACTACTCGCCCTTCACGCCCGAGGATTACGACATGGAAGCAGCCATGACGCGGCCGTATGGCGCGGCGGAGTTGCCCTATAACCGTGCGGGACATGGCATGTTCCATCTCCCCGGCGCGATGGAAGGGGCCCGCGGCTGCATCCGCGCCTGCATGGTTCACCTGGAGGAGACGGGCCGCATCGGCAACGCTTTCAAGCGACCATTCCGCATTCGCAAGCCGTGGAAGCTGGATTAGCGGCCGAGGTGGCGTGGAGAGAGCCCTAAAGGCCAATTGGTTGTATTCCGAGATACCCTTCAAACGTTTGAAGGGTATCTTCATGTTCTGGCCCCGGTTGGTCCTCTCGCTACTTGGTCTGTTTGGTTGGGCAATGGGCGCCGTACAGGCACAGCAGCCGCCGCTGCAACTGCAGTTTGTGCGCTGTGCCAACACCTTCTATCGCGATGAGAGGGTGCGTATTGGCGTGGTCTCGTCGGGGACGCGGCAGACGGTTACGTACCAGGTGACGGACTTCTGGCGACGGACGGTGCGGCGGGGATCATTCCCGGTGGGGGCGGAGCAGCCGGTAACGCTGGACCTGGCAGAGCCGGGAACGGGGTGGTACCGGCTGGTGCTGCAGCATCCGGAGGGGGTGCTGGAGGACACTTTCTGCGTGCTGCCGAGGCCGTACGAAGACCCGGGGAACTACAACCTGTTTGGGCTGTGCCCGGACGGCGGGTGCACTGAGGACAATATGGAGCCAGCGGCACAGATGGGGGTGCGAGTGGCGCGGCAGACGGTTCCGTGGCCGCAGGTACAACTCAAGCGCGATGAGTGGCGGGTGAGCTTTCTTGATGAGTCATACCGGGCGAGCAGCAAGTACGGCATCCAGTTGATGCTGATTCTGGGCTACACGCCGGCGTGG
This sequence comes from Armatimonadia bacterium, assembly GCA_039683575.1. Taxonomy (GTDB): domain Bacteria; phylum Armatimonadota; class Zipacnadia; order Zipacnadales; family UBA11051; genus JAJFUB01. The sequence goes on from JBDKRC010000129.1 coordinate 4,954, forward strand.
GTGGCGGAGAAGCCCATCAACTATCTCGATTCCTGGGTGGAGGCCGCTCCCTTCACGTGGCATCCGAAGGAGTCGAACGAATTCGGGCGGTATCTGGACGCGGTGACTGCCTACGCGGCAGAGAGGAGCGTCACCTGGCCGAGCGCGGCGGTGTTGCCGGAGGCGGGTGCAGGGACGCTGCGGCAGCAGTTGCCGTGGGCGCATAGCTGGGAGATGTGGAACGAAGCGGACATCATGTTCTACGTCGGGGATTGGAACCGTTACCTTGATCTGTTGCACATGGCCTGGGCCGCGGGGCGGCGGGACCTGCCGGACGTGCCGATGATCTACGGCGGGTCCACAGGAAACTGGCATGCCATGGGGGTGACGGCGTCAGGTTCGGGCAGGTACTGTTTCGACTATGGGTCGTTGCACACCGGGGGCGATCTGGAGGACTGTCTGCGCGTGTGGTATGGCGGGGCGCAGCAAATACCGTGGGTGGTGGGGACGCCGCGGGAGACGATGCACACGGAATGCTATGCGCAGGGACGGCGGGGGACGGTGAACTACCCCGACTATAACGAGACGCCGGGGGAGCTGCTCAGGACATATCTGGTGCTGAAGGCGTGGCGGGAGGCGGGGTTTTTCCGATCCGGAATTCTGGGAGGGTTTATCTGGCAGCCGGGGGGGATGTGTCCGGGGACGACGCTGCTGCATCGCCAGCCTGACGGGAGTCTGTCGCCTTCGCCGCTGTACCCGGCGTTCGCGTGCGCGCGGAAGCTGCTCTCGGACGCGACGGAAGTCGGGCCGGTGAGCCTGGGGAGCCGCGTGACGGCGCATGTGTTCCTGAAGCACGGAAAGGTGATGCTGGCGGCGTGGTCGGATGACGGGGCCCTGAGCCGGGTGTATCTGGAACCGGGCGCGGTGCGGGTGGATGCGATGGGGCAGGAGCACTCGCTGAACGATCTGAGCTATACCACGCGGGCGCTGACGGCTGAGCCGACGGTTCTCATCGGCGTGAAAGCCAAGTACCTTGATGAGGCCATGCGGCGGCGGTTTGGGCTGCTTGCAGATACGGCGTATGGCACCCCCCAGACGAATCCGGCGTGTACGGTTTGGTATGCACGGCCGCTATATGTGGATCTGGGTGACCTGGTGGGGCCCTCGGGGGGGAAGGAGTTCAGGCAGCGGGTGGAGGCGGCGGCGCGAAGACTGGGCCTGGACGGGGCCGGTAGCGTGGAGGGTGTGCTGAGGGCCCAGCTAGACTGCTACAAGCTGATGGGGGAGATCGTGGAGCGGTGTCCGGTGGGCAAGGAGGTTCCGCCGGCGGCGGCGGACGCGCTGTGGCGGCTGGCGCGCATTGGTGAGTGGCTCGGGGAGATTGCCGATGATCGCAGCGCACTGTGGGGAAACTCGCGGACAAGCGAACTCGAGCGGTCGCAGCTAGCCAGGCGGCTCAATCAGGCCAGAGCGAGGATCGGAGTGCTGTACAAGGCGTCTGATCTGCCGGTGGCGGACCAGCTCCTGCGGCGGGCGCAACGGCAGCTGTGGCAGGTACAGCAGTACCGGCGGCGGGGCACGTACCAGGCGGTCCTGCACAAGATATACATCGCCGAGCGGCTGATGCGGGTGGAGATGCCAGTGGTGCTGCGGGTTGTGCCAATGGTTGACTTCACCACAGGGCGGTGCTTGCGCAAGGCGCGGCTACTGGAGCCGGGCCCGCAAGTGCTCAATGCGTGGGTCTACAACTACCTGGAAGAGCCGGTGTCGGGGACGCTACGGCTGAAACTGCCGACGGGATGGGTGCCGGAAGACCCGGAGGTGCGGTTCACGGCGCAGCCCGGGCAGCCGTCGGCAATGGTGCCGGTGCGGGTGACCGTGTCGGAGGACCCGAAACCGTGGGCTGAGCTCTGGAGCTTCACCATGGACGGGTTCATCAAGTTGGGGCTGCCGGCGACGCTCAACGACCGGCCGCTGATTGAGGTTGAGGGTAGTCTGGACAATGGGGAGCGGTTCTCGCCGATGGGGTACTATGTGAACACGGGGCGCTGGCTGGATGACCCGACGCTGCAGACGGCATCGCGGCGGAAGACGATGGATTCGGCGCAAGCGAAGCTGGCGCTGCCAGAGGCGGTGCGGAGGGTCCAGGCTGAGGTGGCGCGTCGGGTGGTGGGGAGGTAGGGCTATTGGCGGCGGGGGCGTGGGTGCGGGATGCACCCACCTACGCGGGAAGGGGCGAGCGGCCTCCCGCCCCACCGTTGCCCTCGCTAGACGACGCCTTCGGGGAAGGCTTCGTGTCCGGCCATTACTTCGTGGATGGCTTCCTTGACGCGCTCGAAGGGCTCGTCCTTTAGTACGTACCCCATTCCGCCCGCGGCCTTGAAGAGCATCATTATGTAGCTGTCGGCGTGCATTGAGAAGGCAATCACCCGGGCGTCAGGGTGTCGCTCTATGATGATGCGGGTGGCCTCGGTGCCGCTGATGTCGGCCATGCTGATGTCCATGAGCACGACATCGGGCTTGAGGTCCTCGACGCGCTCAATGGCCTCGGCGGCGGTGGAGGCTTCACCGACGAGTTCGAGATCGGGCTCGCGCTCGAACAGCAGCCGCATGCCCTCGCGAATAACCTTGTGATCATCTGCCAGGACGATTCTGATGCTCATCTTTCCCTCTCACAGGCTGTGATGGTTGCGGCCGTTCACCCCTACAGCGACGGGCCACCACGTGCCACAGCGGCCTTGGCATGGGCGGTCATGAGGGCGTCATCGCCGGCAACCTCGCTCATGCGCTCGGCAGTGATGGCCAGGCGGGCGCCGATCACATGGCAATGCGTCCACTCGCTCTTTGTCAGCAGGCGCGGAGCTTTGGGATGGCTGCGGTGATCGGGGCCGAGAACGAAGCTCTGCTCGTAAGTGGTCGCCAGGTTCGGCGCTGCCTGGGGTATGCCGATCATGATGAAGCCGAGCAGTGACAGCGGCGCCCACATTGTGAATTTCGTGAGTTCCTGGCCGCTTTCCCCGACGTGGGTAGCGGTGAAGGTTGCAGCAGGCTTGTTAAATAGTTCCCCGTTGCGGCGCACGCGAAACAGGGAGTCGATGAAGTCCTTCATCTCGGCTGAGGCGCTGGCATAGATCGCGGGTGTGCCAAAGGCGGCGCCGTCACACTTGAGAAGCTCGGTGGAATCGGCCAGAGCATATTCCTTGCGGCAGCGCTCATCAAGCATGCGCCGCAGCGGGTCTTCGAGGACCTCGCCCAGTTTGTGCTCCAGAGGCGGGACATAGGCGAGGATGGGCTCGCCGCCGTACTCCTTGACGCCGTCGCCGATGGCGCGCGCCATGAGTTCAACTTCACCGGTAGCGTCGGCAAAGCAGATATAAATGCTGGCCACTGCCGCCTCCTCACTAACATGTTTTCTCGTTGCTGAGGACTGTATTTTTGGGGGGGATGTTCAGAGGGGGAGGCAGGCGTCAGGGATCACGTTGCAGGGCTCGGGGAACGGCAACTGAGACGGAAATGACACAGGCGACGGGGTTGACCCGTCGCCTGTGTCGTCTGTAGCGTGAGCGGGGGCTTAGCGGGTGATGGCCTGGGTGGCCTGGGCGTCTTCGCCCTCGCGGTAGGTGGTCTCGCCGGCGGCGATGCGGCGGGTGGCGGTGGCCACGGCCGCGGAGATGTACTCGTTGTCGTGGTGGGACATCTGCGGGTGCATCGGCACGCAGAAGAGGCGCGCGGCGATGAGCTCGGACTTGGGCAGGTTCTGGCCCTGCGTGTGCTCTGCGATGAAGGGCACGGTGGTGTGACAGGGCGGGTTGGCTACTACGCTGGAGACCTGGTAGTCTTCCCAGAGCATGCGCATGAGTTGGTCGCGCTTTGCGCTGGCCCAGTCCTCAGGAACGAGGATGGTGTACAGGTAGTAGGTGTGCTTGACCAGGTCGTTCTCGTACGGCAAGGTCAGCTCGGGCACGTCCTTGAGCAGTTCGGTGCGGGCGATGGCGACAGCGCGCCGCTCGGCGATCATCTTGTCGAGCTTGCGAAGTTGCACGATGCCAACGGCGGCCTGGACCTTGGTCATCTTGTAGTTGCTGCCCCAGCCGCCGCCCTGCCAGCCGAACTGGCGCAGGCCGCGCAGACGGTTGGCCAACTCGGGATCTTCCACAGTAACGCCGCCACCCTCACCGAGAGTGGTCATGAGTTTCTGGGTGTGGAACGACAGGACGCTCATCCAGGCGCCGGCGGTGTTCTTCCTGCCCTTGTATTCGCCGCCCATGCAGCGGGCCACGTCGCCGATGAACTTGGCGGGGCCATACTTGGGGTGCGGGCGAGCTTCGGCGATGGCCTGGTACTCGTCAATGTGGGCTGAGTAGCCATTCATGTGGGTGACCATGATGGCGCGGGTGCGCTCGGTCAGCTTGGCTTCGACGTCGGCGACGTCGGCGCAGAGGGTGCGGGGATCGATTTCGCACACAACAAGCTTCGCGCGCTGGCCGATGACGGCCAGCATGGCTGCCTTGAAGTTGACGGAGGGGACGATGACCTCGTCCTCGGGCGACAGATCGAGGCACATCAGGGTCATGTCCAGGCCGGCGCCGGCGCCGTTGATGGTCACGCAGTCGGCGGTGCCGCAGTACTTGGCCAGGGCAGCCTCAAACTCCTCGATCTCGGGGCAGATGAAGCCGAAGCCCTTGGTGGGGTCCATGGAATCGCGAATGGTGCGATTGATGACTTCGAGTTCCTCTTCGCCATAGTAGCTGCCAAGCAGCGGCTCATTGGGCCAGGCAATATCCAGGCCTCCGGAAGCCAGAATCTTCTCACAGGTCGATGCATCCATTATGCTCAAACCTCCTCGGTTTAGTGGTGAATGGATTGGTGCGAGCTAGTTCGGCGTGAGGGTGCGGAAGACCTCCGAAGAGCGGCGAATATGTTGTGTCCACAAGATAGCTGAGGCCGGCACCCTCGGACGGGTGCCGGCCTCAGCGAACTGCGGGTCCCGCGCCTGCTGGCAGGACGGTTCAGAACCGGTCTGGCACTCCGGGGCGATGAGGACGGTTCATCTTGGCATGCAGGGCGTCGATGAAGCCGGGATCGATCTGGGCCCCCCAGCGGGCGGCCCGGTCCACTGCCATCCAGGCCTGCCGGTACTGGCCCCGCTGATAGTAGGCCATCGCCATGCCTACGAGAGCGTCGGCATTGCGGGGGTTGTTCTGCACCGCCCCGTGGAAGCGGCGCATTGCCATATCATAGTCTCCCTGCGAGGCGGAAATGACGCCAAGTTCGTATTCCGGCTCCCCGGGATTGGAAGTGTCCTGCAGCGCTTGTTCCTGCTGAAACGATGCCTCGACAAGCGACGTTCCGGACTCGCGCAGGGCCTGACCGAGAAGCAGGTGGGCTTCAGCCGAGTCGGGCGCAAGGTCGAGGACCGCACGGTACTCAGGGATGGCCTCGTCCCAATAGCCGAGATTATGCAAGGCATTGGCCAGATCGAGGCGCGGTACTACGGCGTTGGGAGCGTTGTTGGCGAGCCATGTGAGGTCTGCAAGACCGGCGTCGGTGCGGCCGGCGTCGAGCAGGGCCAGACCCCGGAGGTGGCGGGCGATGCCAATGTCCGGGTTGTTCTCGACCGCGGAGTCAAAGAGGGGGGTAGCGATGGCATCATTGCCAGCCTGGGCGTTGGCATTGGCCACGCGAAGCTGGCCGAAGGGATCATACGGGATGAACGTGCGCAGGAACTCCAGGCGCTGCAGAGTGTTCGCTCCATCAGGCAGATAGGCAGCATCGTGGAAGTTGCCGTCCTGATCCACCGTGGTCACACGCACGGGCGCATAGGGCTCCATGAACACGCGAGCCCGGAAACCCGTGACAGGAAAGGTGGTCGGAGCGCCCAGAACGTGGTAGTTGTTCACGGGGAACAGTAGCGCCTGGACACCACCCACGTTGACCCGCGCGATGGGATTCTCAGAGGCCACCACGCCCATGACCGGATACGAAATCGCGGTGGCGATGGGCATGTAATGCCCCAGGTCGTCGCTCTGAGGGGAGAGCAGTTCAATGAACATGGCCTGGGCCGAGGCAATCTGGGGCAAGGCCACGAGTACTAAGGCCAGCGCCAGAGGGCGCAGGCACGATCTCACTATCATAGTGGACACCTCACAATTCAGGTCAGTTGTACGGACGCCGGGGGGAAGGCCGAGGTTCTTGGACGGCAGGGGAGGTTTTGGGGGCCTGGGCGCGTAACCTATGACTGTAGATGAAGCTATTTCGAGCTGCGACCGCGGAGCTTCTGCAGGAGACCGTGTAGGAGGATCTAATGCCAGACAATATCGAGTTTGTAAGAAATGTGAGCGATCTATCAACAGACGAGGGCTTTCAGTTCGAATTCTACTGCGACCGATGCAACAACGGGTTCCGGACGCCCTTCAAGGCCTCGGTGTCTGGGAAGGTAGCAGGCGCGCTGGAGGCCGCGAGCAGCGTCTTCGGCGGCATCTTCAATACCGCGGCCGATTTGACCAACCGCGCCCGCTCGGCTACCTGGGAGCAGGCGCATGATAAGGCTTACGAGGCGTCGGTGGGCGAGCTGAAGCAGAGCTTCTCACAATGCCCGCATTGCCAGTCATGGGTGTGCCGCAAGAGCTGCTGGAACGAGAAGCGCGGGCTGTGCAAGGAATGCGCGCCGGACATGGGTGTGGAGATGAGCGCGGCGCAGGCGGCGAAGTCGCGGGAAGAAGTCTGGGCGCACGCGAAGATGAGTGAGGATGACAAGAAGCTGGCCGAAAGCAACTGGCGCGAGACCATTGTGGCACAGTGCCCCAAGTGTGAAGCGACTCTGGAGAACAACGCGAAATTCTGCCCGGAATGCGGTCACAACCTCAAGGCCGCGGCCCATTGCAGCGAATGCGGTGAGAAGCTGAAGGAAGGGGCCAAGTTCTGCTCGGGGTGTGGGGCGAAGGTGGAGTAGGAAACTAAGAGGGCGGTGGCTCATGTCTCGGTGTCTGATCTGCCTGTTCTGCATGTTGCTCTTGACCTCGGCGTTTGCCGAGGTCATTGCTTCTGTGGATTTCGAGGGCTGGACGGCCCCTCTGCCGCAGACCTACGGCGATGGGCCGCAGGTGCTGATGAACGGCGTGGAGGCGGCTGCCGGGCGGACCGGGGCCGGACTGCGGCTGAAGCTGCAGTATGGGGCCGAGACGCCCAAGGGGCTCAGCTACTACAGTATCAACTTCCCCCAGCCGGTACCCATTGTTCCGCAGATGCAGGAAGCCTCGTTTTGGGTGAAGACGAATGTGCCCGTGGAGATCAAGGTGCCGATCAGCCCCTTTGGGTTCATCTACCATGGGCCGGGCGTCAAGCCGTCGGCGGAGTGGCAGCAGGTCGCGGTCAGAGACCTGTATGGCGAGATGAAGAAGTGGTGCCTGCGGGGGGACAAGGACGCTGGGGAGGGGTTCATCAGCGGGCTCATCCTGGCGGTGCGGACGACGCCGAACGTGCTGGCGGACATCGCTGTGGACGGTGTGACAGTCACCGCCGCTGAAGGAGCTTTGAAGATGATGCAGGAGGAAGCACGCAAGCGGCGGTTTGCGCGGGTGAATGCCAGCGTGGTGACGTTGCCGCTATCGGAGGAGGGTAGGTCGCTGCCGTACGTGCTGGACCGGCTCGATGAGGCGGGCGTGGTGGGCAGTGACATCGTGCTGCTGCCGATGGAGTGCGTGCAGACGGTAGGGGAGGCCATTCCGGGGCCGATCAGTCAGGCCATCGCGGCGAAAGCCAAAGAGTACGGAATGTACGTGGTGGGGAACCTGCGGGAGCAGGACGGGGAGAAGACCTATGTGACCTCGTTCTTGTGCAACCGGCAGGGCGAGATCGTGGGCAAGTACCGCAAGTCGCACAAGATGCCGGATGAGGCTATGGACCTGGGCGACGATCTGCCGGTCTTCAGCACCGACTTCGGGAAGATTGCCATGAAGATCGGGAGTGACCGGTACTTCGCGGACCTTGACCACGTGTACACGGCCAAGGGCGCGCGGATGATCCTGTGGAGCCAGGAGCGGGAGCCGATGGAGGATGAGTGGCTCCAGGACTACCCGCAGGAGGGGCGGGCGCAGGACTACGGCGTGTTCATCGCGTGCGCGCGCTATAGCAACGCGGGCACGGGGTGGATCACCAACTCCATGCCGACCTACCGGGGGATGCCGATTGGGCGGTCATATATCGTCAACCGCGAGGGGATGCGGGTGGCGTGTACGCAGCGGAAGGGTAGTGTGGCGACGGCGGTGATTCCCAAGGCCGAGCTGAGCCAGCCGGGACGGGGGGCTATTGATCCGAAGTACCCAGGCTTCAAGGTGCTCGTGGAGCCGGTGAAGGTCCCGGCTCCGGGGCAGTGGGCCAGGCGCAAAGTGCGCCTGGCGGCCATCGAGAACCACGTCGGGATCGAGGACCTGCTCGCCAAGATCGACCAGTGCGGGCAGATGGGCGTGGACCTGGTCTGCACGTATGAGATGGTATGGATACCCATACACGGCGACACGCCAGCGCCGGAGCAGGTCGCGAAGGACACCGCGCAGGCGGCTGAGAACCTGCGGCGGATCGCCGAGAAGGCCGCTCAGCACAGGATGTACGTTCTGGTGGCCGGCGTGATAGAGAAGCGGGAACTGAACGAAGCAATCCTGTACGGCCGCAATGGGCGGGAAGTGGCGCGCTACCGCAAGTGTGTAAGCACCTACCCTGAGCAGGTCTGCGGTACCAGGGCCAACCTTCTGGAGACGGACTTCGGACGGATTGGGGTGCGAATCTGTGCGGACAACGCGCTGGTGGAGCTTGACCGGTGCTATGGGGTGCAGGACGCGGATATCATGTTCGACCTGACACAGGACTGGGGGCCGGATGCCATCCATCGCAACCTGCGCAATATCAGCCGGTGCATGGACGGGCAGTTCTTCCGGGTTGAGTGCACGCACAAGACAAGCGAGCCGCAGCACCGCAGCGCGATTGTTGACCCGTCAGGGGTGCCTGTGGCGCAGAGCGAGTACCTGGGGAACGGGATCGTGACGGCGGTCGTGGACCTGGACAACGACCGGCCGCGACGGTATTCGCGGGAGTGGAAGGTGCGGGAAGTGGGGGGCTATCTGCCGGAATACCAGGACGCGCAGATGCCGACGGAGTACAACGACCTGCGGGAAACGATCATCAGGCAGCGAAGGCCGGAGCTCTATGGTGCGCTTTGGCCGGAGGAGAAGAAGCCGTGACGGGCTAGACGGTCACGCCCAGATGACCTTCGCATGGCATCCCAATCGCCTCGAGCACCACTTGCTCGAGGCGCTTTACTTTCTGCGGGTCGGTTGGCGGGGGGTCTTCGAGGGGGGAGCGCAGGCCGAGTTCCTGCCACTTCTCCAGGCCCATGGTGTGGTAGGGCAGTAGCTCCACGCGTTGCAGCGACGGAACGTCGCGCAGCAGGGCGGCAAGCGCGAGAACCTGCTCCTCGGTGTCATTCAGGCCGGGGACGATGACCTGGCGGACCCACAGCGGGATGCGCTGCTGTCTGACATAGTCGAGGAACGCCAGGGGCTGCTCCAGGCTGCCGCCGGTCAGCGCGTGGTACTGGGCCGGGTCGGTGTGCTTGAGGTCCAGAATGACGAGGTCGGCGTGTTGCAGAGCCTCTTTCACCGCATCATTGAGACAGGCGCCGCTGGTGTCTACTGCAGTATGGATGCCAACATCCTGGCAGCGACGGAGTAGCTCCGCGACGAACTGTGGCTGCGCCAGCGGCTCGCCGCCAGAGAGCGTGACGCCGCCATCGCGACCGAAGTACGGCCGCGAACGCTGGACGCGCGCGATGATGTCGTCAGCGGTCATCTCGGTGCCCTGCGCGGCCCACGTGTCGGGGTTGTGGCAGTAGGCACAGCGCAGCGGGCAGCCAGAGAAGAAGACCACGGTCCGCAAGCCGGGCCCGTCGAGGGCACCGAGGGTTTCGATTGAGTGGATTTGTGCGTTCATGGACATAGCTAGAGGCCAAAAACAGTTGAAGGAAAATGGGGACTGACACCACTTTCGCAACCTAGCCCTCGCAACCCAATAAGCTCTTTGCGAAAATGGTGTCTGTCCCCGTTTTCCGGTGGTGGCGGGGATGCAAAAGCAGCAACGGGGACAGACCCCAATTTCGCCTGATGATTTGGTTTGTGATGGAGCCTGGCGAGCGAAATCAGGGTCAGTCCCCGTTTCTGTTGCCGGGCCGAACTGCTCACAGCGCCTCATGGAAAGTGCGGGCGATTACTTCCTCCTGCTGCTCGCGACTGAGCTTGTGGAAGTTCACCGCGTACCCAGACACGCGAATCGTCAACTGCGGGTGCTTCTCCGGGTGGTCCATGGCCTCGCGCAGGACGTCCTGATTGATGACGTTCACGTTGAGGTGATGGCCGGCCTGCAAGAAGTATCCGTCGAGGAGGCTCACCAGGTTTTGCTTACGGTCGGGGAGAGTCCGCCCGAGAGTGCCGGGCGTCACGCCGAAAGTGCACGAGACGCCGTCAAGGCAGCATTCGTAGGGTATTTTGGCGACTGAGTTGAGCGAGGCCAGGGCGCCGCAGTGGTCGCGGTGATGCAGGGGATTTGCGCCTGGCGCGAAGGGGGCGCCGGCCGCGCGGCCATCGGGCGTCATGCCGGTCTTGTGGCCGTAGACGACGTTGGAGGTGATGGTCAGGACCGAGAGCGTCGGCTTGGCGTCACGATAGGTGGCGTGGCTGGCGAGACCGGCTTGGAAATCGCGGAGTTGCTCGGCAGCGATGGCGTCCACGCGGTCGTCGTCGTTGCCAAACTGCGGGTAGTCGCCCTGCACATCGAAATCGGTGATCAGGCCGCGGTCGTCGCGGCGGGCGGTGACCTGGGCATACTTGATGGCGCTCAGCGAGTCGGCCAGCACCGACAGCCCGGCGACGCCGAAGGCCATGAGACGCTCAACTTCGCTGTCATGCAACGCCATCTGGAGCTTCTCATAGGCATACTTGTCGTGCATGTAGTGGATGACGTTCATCGTGTTGACGTAGAGTTCCGTCAGCCAGTCTCGGTAGAAGACAAAGCGCTCAAGCACCTGCTCGTAGTCGAGAGCCCCGTCAGCAATGGGGGGCAGCTCAGGGCCGACCTGCTGGCCGCTGATCTCGTCACGGCCGCCGTTGAGGGCCATGAGCAGGACCTTGGGGAGGTTGCAGCGGGCGCCAAAGAACTGCATCTGCTTGCCAATGCGCATGGCCGAGACGCAGCAGGCGATGCCGTAGTCGTCGCCATAGAGCGGGCGCATCAGGTCGTCGTTCTCATACTGGATGGCACCGGTCTCGATGGAGACGCGGGCCACATACTGCTTGAAGGCGTCGGGCAGGTCCTGCGACCAGAGGATGGTCAGATTAGGCTCGGGCGCCGACCCCAGGTTGTAGAGCGTGTGCAGCATCCGGAAGCTGGTGCGGGACACGAGCGGTCGGCCATCTTCGCCGACGCCGCCGACAGCCTCGGTGATCCACATCGGGTCCCCGGCAAACAGTTCGTTGTACTCAGGCGTGCGAAGCTGGCGGGCGAGACGGAGCTTGAGGACGAAGTCGTCAATGAGCTCCTGCGCGCCGGCCTCGTCGAGAGCGCCCTCGGCGAGATCCCGCTGCAGATAGATATCCAGGAAAGTGCCGACGCGGCCGAGAGACATCGCCGCGCCGTTCTGCTCTTTGATCGCGCCGAGATAGGCGAAGTAGAGCCACTGGATGGCCTCGCGGGCGTTTGTGGCCGGGCCGGAGATGTTGTGCCCGTAGGTGGCGGCCAGGGCCTTGAGCTTCTCGAGAAAGTCTATCTGCTTGTAGATCTCTTCGCTCAAGCGGATATTCTCTTCGGTCATGGGGCGGCGGCCGAGCTCGCGCTTGTCCGCCTGCTTGGCGGCGATCAGCGCGTCCACGCCATATAGCGCCACGCGGCGGTAGTCGCCGATGATCCGCCCGCGCCCATACGCATCAGGCAGCCCCGTGATGACGCCACTGCGGCGGGCGGCCTTCATCTCGTCGGTGTACACGCGGAAGACGCCGTCGTTGTGGGTAGTGCGGAAAGCGAAGGCCTCCTCGACCCGGTAGTCGAGCTTGTAGCCGTAGGAGGCGCAGGCGTCCCGGGCCATGCGGATGCCGCCGAAGGGATTGACGCTGCGGCGCAGCGGGCGCGCGGTCTGCAGGCCCACGATCAGCTCGCGATCCTGGTCGAGGTAGCCGGCGGGATAGGTCAGCAGGGAGGATACGGTGGTGGTGTCGATGTCCAGCACGCCGCCGCTGAGCGCTTCGAGTTCGAAGTAGCGCTCAGCCTTGTCGCGCAGGGCAACAGTGCGGTCGGTGGGTGGGGCGAGGAAGCCCTCGTCGCCCGTGTAGGGGGTATAGTTGCGCTGGATGAAATCGCGAACGTTGATCTCATCCTGCCAGGTACCGTCATTGAAGTTGCGCCAGCCGCTGTTGGGCATGTCCGTACCTCCGTAGAAGTATTGAAGATCCCATGACAGCGGGGCCCAGAAACGAAAAACGCCCGGGCAGCGATGTCATGGTGCCCAGGCGGTCGGCGCGTACTACAGCCCTGATTCCCGTGGTGAACTCCACTATCCGCCAGTCTCAGGGCACGCTTTTTGTTGTGTGACTAATATACTCTGTTGGGACGGGAATGTCAACGGCCCGCGGTACGGGATAGCGCAATGGCCCGTAGTTGAGCCATCTGCTGTCGCGTCGTCTCCTCCTGGAGAAAGGTGGCGATCGCCTGCTCTAATTCAGCGCGGTCATTGCATGGGACCAGACTATCCCGGTAGAAATCCAGTTGAACCGGGAAGCCTCCCAACGGCACGTACGCTTTGAACAATACGTGCTCGAAGGTGCCGTCCGGCAGACGCAGAACGAGCCGCCATTGCTGCCCCATGTTGACAACGTAGCGTGGTTCTGCAACAACCTCAATGGGCTGGAGCGCTTTCTGCAACTGGGCCGCAAGATCAGTCAGGAATGTGACTGCGGGGTTGGCTTCGCTCGAAGCCTCCCGCATCTGCTGTTGCACAAGATGAGTGAAGTCTATGGACATGTGGGTCAGCCTTTCGCGATGAAACTCGCCAGCAGAGGCAGGTGGTCAGAACAGCCAGTGCTCGTCTTCGCTTCCGGATCATACTCCCATTTGATAGGAACGATGCGTCCGGTCCGCGCGGTGTACCGTGCGATCAGGTCGTCATGATATAGACATACTGAGCGTTCCTGGAGTTGCAGGGAATCCCCGCGCAGCAGCCCTCCCGAGACGAGAAGCTGGTCGAATATGCAGTTGCCGTCGGGGCCAAAGCTCGTCGTGGGACGAGGCTGTCTGTAGTCATCAGCAATGGCCTCCTCGTAGTGGTCAGGCTCATCCAGCCACCGCCACATGGGGTTATAGAGGTGTGCGGGAGAGCGTCGCCAGCGAAGCGGCGTGCTGAAATGGCGGCTGCTGCGAAGCCTCGTCTGGCCGAATGGCGCCTCGAACGGCTCGGCGTTGAAGTCACCGACGAGGATAGCATCGGTTATCTTGTCCTCACCCCCCAGGCGATCCCCAAGGGCTTCTGCCGTATCCCGGCGATCAGCTTCGTCATCAACGCCCCCCAGTTTCATGCGGCTCTTCCAATGGTTTATGATCAGTAAGAAAGGCATTCCATTTGCCCGGACGCGCATGTGCAATAGGACATACCTGAGACGCGCTCCGCGGTTGGCGGGATACACTTCCACTGAATCGGGACCCAACACCTTGGTGGCATCCCAAAGCAGGCCAATGCCTGCATCGGTGACCTGTTGCGAGCCTTCCCAGACCACGCTGTACCGGCCGGACCACGCGTGCTCTCCCAGTTCCTTGACCAGTCGTTCGGAGTTCACCTCTGCGCACGCAAATATGTCTGGACCCTTGCCGTCAAACAGGAGGCCAAGCGTCCTCGCCAGCACTCCTCGCTTAAGCTCTATCTCCCGCTCAGACTGGGGACCTCGTGCTGATGATCCTGGCTCGTAGTAGTTGCAGAGATTCCAGAAAGCGAAGCTAATCCTATCATCCATGCCCTATTCACACGGCCTCTCTCCGGCGTTGTTCGACGCACATTCCGCGCCTGTGCGGGAGTCATCTTCTCATGCTGGTGTACCAGGATCAGGCGGTACCGGTGCCGCTGGCTCGGCCGGCTTGGCCGGCGGAGGGGTGGTCGTGGGAGTCGCGGCGTGGGCCTGCACCCGCTGGCTCAGCATGTCCGCCAGATCCAGCCCCAGCAGCGCCTTGACCTGCTCGTTGAACTGGATGAACTGGCCCGGCACCTGGCTGATTACCCGGTCGATTGGGCCCTTGCCGTCGCCGCTGCCGCCCACGTCCACGATCGAGATATTGTCGATGTTGGACAGGCCGGTGCCGATGGCATTCATCGGGGCGCCCATGGCGCGGATGATCTCGGGATAGCGCTCAACCAGAAGCTGGATGACGGCGGCATCGCCGTAGCGGTCCCAGGCCTCGGCCTTGGACTGCATACCCTCGGCTTCCGCGAGCATCTGGGCGCGGATGGCGTCAGCTTCGGCCAGACCCTTGGCGCGGATCGCCTCGGCCTCACCCTCACCAGTGGCGCGGGCGCGGGAGCCCTCACCGGCGCCAGCCTTCTCAAGCTGGGCCTGTTCGGCCTCGGCGGCGGCGATGCGGGCATCGCGCTCACCCTGAGCGCGGATGATGGCGGACTGCCGGGCGCCCTCGGCCTCGACGATGGCGGCCTGGCGGCGGGCTTCAGCGTCAATGACGGCCTTCTTCTGGTCGGCTTCGGCGGGACGGATGCGGGTAGCCACCAGTTCCTGCTCCATGCGCGCGGCTTCCTGCTCTGCCACAGCGATCTGGGCCTTGCGCTGCACCTCAAGGATGCGTACCTGCTGGACTTCCACTTCCTGGCGGGCCTGGGCCTCGGCCAATGGCCCCGCCTGATCGGCGCGGGCACGGGCGGCGTTGGCGTCTGCATCGAACTGCGCTACATTGATGCGCTTGTTCTTGTCAGCCTCGGCGATACCCACGTCGGCAAGTATCTTGGCAGTCTCACCGACCTGGCGGGCCTGGGATGATTTGATGTCAGCGTCGCGCTGGGCCTCAGCCATGCCGATCTGGGCGTCGCGGCGGACTTCAGCGGTACGCTTCTGGCCCAGAGCCTCGATGTAGCCGTGCTCGTCGGTGATTTCGCGGATGGGCATGTTGTCAATGACCAGGCCCATGGTTTCGAGATCGCGGGCGGATTGCTCGACGAGGCGCTCGGAGAAGGCCGCGCGGTTGCGGATCAGGTCCTCAACGGTCATCGTGCCGATGATGGCGCGCAGGTGGCCCTCCATCATCTGCTGGATGAGCTCGTGAATTTGCGGCTGACCCATCGTGAGAAAACGCTCGGCGGCGGCGCGCTGGAGGGCTTCGGTGGAGCCGATCTTGATGTTGGCGAGGGATTCAGCCTTGACCGGGACGCCGTCAATGGTAACCGACCCCACGGTCGTGACGGGGATGGCCATGACTTCCAGCGAGAGCCATTCGACGGAGACGACGATGGGCCACTTGACGAAGCCACCGCCCTGGACGAGGCGGAAGCCGACGGCATTGCCTTCAGCGTCACGAACGCGGCGACCGAAGACGACAGCGACGCGGTTTGGGGGAACGCGGACGTAGTAGTATGCAATGATGCCCATCAGGGCAAATAGTAGAACTACCAACCCGCCGATGTAGACCGCCGTCATTCCTAGATCCAACATGGGTGTCACCCTTCCTCCCGGCCACCGTAGCGGCCCGTAGATGAGACGTAGCTAGTAGCAGCGGCGGTGCGATAGCCGCCGCCGGATGATATGGGCTGTTTGCGATCAGGAAGTGACGTGGCGGACGACGAGGGTGCCACCGAGTTCCTCGGTCACAATTACGCGGCAACCCTCTGCGAGGGGCTCCGAACCTTCCGCACGTGCGAGAGCTTTGAGGGGCACGCCCCGGGCGTAGATTCTGATCTCGCCCACGCCATTTTGGGGGATGGTGGTCAGGACAACGCCCTCCTGGCCGATCAGATGCATGGTCGAGATGGTGCTGGTGGCTTCCTGGTTGTACAGGAAGCGGCTGAAGCGGAAGACGATGATGGCGATGAGGAGGCCCACAGCGGCGCCGAAGGGGGCGCTGAAGATGCCCCATTTGAGCATGTCGTAGCCAATGAGACCACCCCAGCCCCAGCCGCCGATGAAACCGAGGATGGTGCGCAGGCTTATGTAGCCGGGCCCCTCGGACTGGTGCCCCTCGGCTGAGTGGCCGGCGTCCACATGGCCGTGGAGGTCAATGACGTGCCCGGCTTCGAGGCCGCCGTGGCCGAAGTCGTGACCGCCGCCCAGCAGGAGCAGGATAAGCGTGATGAGGGTACCGCCGATGGCCATCGACCAGTAAATGGTGGGTAGTAGTTCCATCGCTCCCCCTCCTTGAGTGGACCGGGAATGTCCCGGCTGCGCATAGAGGCCTAGTCATGATTCACGGCAGACGCAGCGATTCCTTCTTTTCTGTTGCAGGAAAGTGTACTTCAGGCAGGCAGTGGCGCAGGATTGTTGGGGTGGGGGCACGAATCATCGAGGAGTGACGTGATTTCGAGAGGGGGTATGGTCATGGCGGACTGGGAAAGCGTGTTGCGCAAGTTGCTGGGGTTGGATGTCAATGACCCCAGGCGCGGTCAACATGAACTGCAGGAGATGCTGGAGAGCTTTCTGGAGGAGGCCCGGCGGAAGCGGGCAGAGATCAACGCTGAGCTGGGGCAGATGCGCGCCGAGGCAATAGTGCTGGGCAGGCGGCGGAAAGCGAGCACGGAGCAGGTGCGCAAGTGGGGGGAGAGGGCAGAGGCTGCCCTGCGCGCGGGGGATGAGCAGCAGGCGCGGGAGCATCTGCGGCGCCAGCGGAGCTTCGAGGATGTGACGGCTGATTGGGAGCGGCAGGCTTCGGCGCAGGAGCAGGGCGTGCAGGCGCTGGAACAGGCGAGCAGGCAGCTTGCGAGCGGCATCGCGGAGGCGGAGACGCGGCTGGTGGCGCTGGTCTCGCGGCACAAGGCGGCGACGGCGGCGGCGAAGGTCGAGGGCATCCTGCAGCGCATGGGCGAGCCCACCGACCCCCACCCAGGCTACAAGGTGGCGGAGGTCTCGGTAGACGCCGAGGAAGCCTGGGCAAAGGCGCTGGCGGAGACCAGCGCGGCAACGGTGGAAAAGCGGCTGCGCGCGCTGGAGGATGGGGAGCAGGAGGCGGAGATTGAGAGGCGGCTGGCGGAGATGCGGGAGCGGGTGGAGGGGAAGAGATAGACGCGTAGGCGGGTTCATCCCTGAACCCGCGTGTTACGGGGTGTCGGTTCGAGACGAACCGACCTACGCGTCGTAGGACCGGCGCAATGCGCCCGTACAACGAAAAGCCGCGTAGGTGGGTGCGTCTCGCACCCACAAGGTTGCGCGGGATGACCAGGTGTCGGTTCGATACGAGCCGACCTACGCGTTCACAGGACCAAAACGGCGGCATAGTGCCCGTACAACGAAAAGCCGCGTAGGTGGGTGCGTCCCGCACCCACAAGATTGCGCGGGATGACGATGGTGTCGGTTCGAGACGAGCCGACCTACGCGCTAAGGAGACAGGTTTGCCTATGTCAGATTATCTTCCGACCGCAATCCCCACCGCCCGCCAGCTTGAGTATCAGGACTGGGAGATGGGACTCTTTCTGCACTTTGGCATCCGCACGTTCTACGAGGGGCACCGGGATTGGGATGGCAAGCCGATGTACCCGGAGGCCTTCAATCCCACCGAGTTCGACCCGGAGAACTGGGTGCTGGCAGCCAAGGAAGCGGGGATGAAGTACCTGGTACTGACTGCCAAGCATCATGACGGCTTCGCCAACTGGCCCTCGAAGTACACGAAATTCAGCGTGGCCTCATCGGGGTGGCAACACGGGCAGGGGGACGTGGTGCGGGACTTCATTGCCGCCTGCCGCAAGCACGACATGCACCCTGGGCTCTACTATTCGCCAGCCGAGGCGGGCGACGCGTTCAAGCAGGACGCGAAGGCCTATGATGACTACTTCATCAACCAGATCAGTGAGATTCTGGTACCATACGGGCCGATTGACGTGCTGTGGTTCGACGGCTGCGGGTCGGCGGATCACCAGTATGACTGGGCGCGCATCACCGATGAGATACGGCGTATGCAACCCGAAGTGCAGATCTTCAGCATGGGCACCGACCCGAACTTCCGGTGGGTAGGCAACGAGTCGGGCATCGCGCCCGTCCCGTCCTGGAATGCCGTGCGCTCTGACGTGTTTGACAAAGCCGATGAGAATACGCCGGTGAAGTGGCTGCCCGCCGAGTGCGACTGCCGGATGCGGCAGCAGAACTGGTTCTACAGCGATCAGGACGAGGACACGGTAAAGAGCCTGGAGCAGCTCATGGGACTGTACTACTACTCCGTGGGCCGGGGCTGCAACCTGCTGATCAACATCGGGCCGGACCGGCGCGGGCTCTTGCCGGACAAGGACCGGACACGGCTGCTCGAGTTCGGGGAAGAGGTGCGGAGGCGCTTTGGGAAGCCACTGGCGGGGCTGGGGGACTTCAAGCAGAGCGACAATGTGTGGACCTATGCGCCCGACAAGCCGGTTTTGATGGACCATGTGGTGGTGCAGGAGGACCTGACGACCGGTGAGCGCGTGCGGAAGTTTGAGGTGGAAGCCTATGTGGGGGGCGGGCCGGCGGATTGGGTCAAGCTTTGGGATGGGTACAGCATCGGGCACAAGGCGATCTGCCGGTTCCCGCTCTTGCAGGTATATCAGGTGCGGCTGAAGGTGACGGAGGCGGATGGGGAAGTGCGGCTGCGGAGTCTGGAAATACACCAAAGCTAACGTCAGAATTGTCGCAGTGACTGCGACCATTGTGACATTGGGCTGCAGAAACAGCACGGGCCGGAGGCGCGACAGGTATGCGCCTCCGGCCCGTTTTCGTTACATTGGTTAAGTTCGCGTGCGTCAACAGCAGGCCATTTTGGTCTGCTTGGGCTACAGTTCGATGATCGCCGGGCGGTTGCCCACGCTCAGGGCTGCCTCAGCGATTCTGGTGGCCTCGATGCCCTCTTTGGCGCCGGCGATGGGGGCCTTGCCGGTCTTGCAGCATTCGATGAAGCTGGCCATCTG
>JBDKRC010000130.1:0-7933 GCA_039683575.1 Armatimonadia bacterium
AGCGAGAGGGTGAGGAGGTTGTCTTTGGCGGTGCCCTTGACTGGTTGGTCGTTCCACGTGACCTGTGGGTCCGTGGACTTGAGGTCGCTGAGGTTCAGGGTCAGGCGGGAGATGTTGCTCGACTTGATGGTGAGGCTCTTATTGTCGGCGGAGAGCTCGGCGGTGACTTCGGCGGGACTGAACCAGTGCTCGAAGTCTTCGATGGTGAGCCAGTAGGCGCGGTTGTATTCGAGGCTGTAGGCTTTGAAGTCCACGCGGCGGGGGCTGCGGTCGAGCTTGAACTGCTTCTGCCAGCCCCAGGCGTTGTCGTAGGCATCGTCGCGGAAGTAGATGAAGTGGCTTTCGCCCGGGAAGAAGTAGGACTTGATCGGGGTGCCCTGCTTTTCTCCCGCTTCTATCATCAGCCGGGTCTGCTGGGCAGGGATCAGCGTGTCGAGTTCGCCATGCTGGACGAAGATGTTCTGGTTACGGAGGTTGGGGGTCTGGTCGGCGGCGTTGTCCCATTCGATGAGCCAGCGCTTCCAGACGGGCACGTCCTGGCGGGGCCAGCCCCACCAGAGGAACATGTCGGTCTGGCCGCACATGGGCGTGACGGCAGCGAACATGCCGGGGTGGCGCAGGGCGAGGTTCCACGCGCCCATGCCGCCCATCGAGACGCCGCTCAAGTAGAGGCGATCCGGGTCAACCGGGAAGTACTTGCAGACCTCGGTGATGCTGGCGAGGACGTCCTCCTCGCCGACGCCCTGGAAGTCGGTGTTGCGGCGGCCGTAGGGCACAAGGAGGATGGCGCCGTGCTTGCCGGCGATCTGGCAGACCGAGTCGGATGGGATCCAGGGCTCAAGGACGCTGGTGGTGGGGACGTAGCCGTGCAGGAACGTGATCAGCGGCCACTTGCGCCTGGGGGTGAAGTCTGGGGGGAGGTACAGGTAATAGGGCTGGACGGTGCCGTCGTTGGCGGTGACGTAGGCAAGCTCGTTGAGGCGGCCGGGGGCGACGGAGGGCTGTTTGCCCTGCTCGGCGCGCTGAAGGGCAGCCTGGCCCTGGGTGAGAATGGCCTTCTGCAGGTCCTGGCCGCCGTACCACAGAGCGGTCTGACCCTCGAGCATGCGGGCCTTCTTGAGGGCCAGCATGGCGATGGGGAGGTTGCGGTCGAAGGCCGGCGTCTTGCGGGGGGCCTCCTGGAGGCGGGCGAGGTCGCGCTGGAGAGCGTCAACGGCATCGCTCGCGAAGGCTGCGGTGGTCAGACAGAGGCACAGGGCGATGAGGGCGTGGCGCATGGGTAGGAGTTCGTTGCGGGGCAGATGGGGACCTGCGCCAAGGCTCAGCCTGCGCGTGCGGCTGAAGTACCGATTTCCGCTACGCCTTCGCGGACACAGTCGCCAGCTTCGCGGAAACTGGACGTGACAAGGCCGCGTGCCTTGAGCAGGTCGGCCACTAGCGGCGACTGCAGGGCCGCGAACTCTTCCTGCCACTCGTAGCCCCAATCGTGGCGCGTGTATTGGTCGCAGGGCTGAGTGGCGGGATGGCACATGATCTCATGCACGCCGGGCCCCAGGCGGCCGACGATGTCCAGCAGCAGCGCCTCGCTCAGGTGGCCTGCCGCCAGCATGCCCCAGACACCGTCGGTGCGACACAGGCGACTGAAGTCAGACTTGCGGCTGCGGGCGCGGCCGATGATCGCCTTCATCAGCGAGCGCCGCAACGGCCCCACCCGAACCTCTCCCGCCTCCAGTGCCTCCATGCCCGGCAGACGGATCCATCTGATGTTGAACTTGCGGCACAGGTCCAGACACATGCTCAGAAGCGGCGGCCAGAGATGCAGGTGCTGGTGGCTATCGAGATGGGTGGGATGCAGACCAGCCGAAAGCATGCGCTGCAGTTGGGCTTCTGCCTCCCGCCGCACCTGCTCAAGCGGCAGCCTGCCTGTCATCAGCCGTGCCATGAACTGCCGGTGGCCCGGCAGCAGGCGGCCCTCTTGGTCAAGCAGAGCGGGCACTTGTGCCGGGTCAGCGGCGGGACGTTCATGGACTAGAGCCAGGTGCAGGCCCACGCTCAGCTCCGGGAGGCTTTTGGCGAGGGCGATGGCCTCCGCGGCAGCCGGTCCGGTCACCAGCAGGCTGGCCGACCGCACCAGGCCCGCCTGACAGAGCTGCGCGACAGCGGAGTTCACCTCCGGCGCCAGCCCGAAGTCATCTGCGTTGAAGATGACAATGGTGTCGGTGCTCATGCCGCTGGAGTCTCCGATTCACTGGTTCGGAGCGGAAAGCCAACATTCTGCTGGATGATGAACAACGGGCGTCCCTTGGTCTCCTCGTAGATCTGGGCGATGTACTCAGCGATCACCCCAAGCACGAAGAGCTGGATGCTGGCCGCAAGCATGATCAGCCAGACGATGGAGGTCCAGCCGGGAACCACCAGATGGGCCACGAATTTGGCGTAGATGGCCCAGAGGCCGTAGAGCCATGAAAGCGAGAATATGAAAGCCCCTGAGTAGGCTGCCAGCCTCAGGGGTTGTGTAGAGAACGAGACGATAGCGGCCAGAGCGAGCCGGAACATGCGCGGGAGCGAGTACTTGGTCTGGCCGCCAAAGCGGCGGTCAGCCTCGAACTCGACCGAGGTCTGGGAGAAGCCGACCCAGTTCATCAGGCCACGCAGGAACACGGTGTGCTCCCGCAGCTTCTTCAGTTCCTCCACAACGGTGCGGTCCACAAGGCGGAAATCCGCAGCATTAGGCGTGATCGGCACTTCTGAGATCCGGTTGATAAGGCCGTAGAAGGTCGCAGTGAGGTTCTTCTTCAGGAAACCGACGTCAGGGGTGTTGGTCCGGATGGTGTTGACGATGTGGTAGCCCTCCTGCCAGCTAGCCACCAACCGGGGAATCAGCTCAGGAGGATGCTGCAGGTCTCCGTCCATCATGGCGATGGCATCGCCGGTGGCCGCGCCCAGGCCTGCCATAAGCGCGCGTTGGTGGCCGAAATTGCGTGACAAGCGGACACCGCGCACATTCGAGTAGCGCAGGCTCACTTGCTCGATCAGCGCCCAGGTTTCATCACTACTGCCGTCGTCAACAAGGATGACCTCGCTTTGCATGTCAAGCCCGGACAGCACGAGTCCGAGCCGACGGCAGAACTCCTCGATCACCTCCGCCTCATTGTACAGAGGCACTATCACTGACAGTTTGGAGCCCATGCGCGAAACCTCCTATCAGGGCGCGACCTGGTAGAGCCGCAGACTTCCCCCGACGTAGACCCGCTTGAAATGACTCGCATCGGCCTGCAGAGCCGCAGCGGCCTGCGGCCGAAGCATTTTGTTGCCTTCTCGCAGCAGCAGGTAGAGCGGGCGCTTCAGGTCCCGCAGGTAGCTCCACTGCTCGTCGCTTAGCGCTTGCCCTGCCGAGAGGCGGTTCGCAACCTGTTCACGGAACTGACAGTCGCGGTAGCCGCCGGTCATCCACCATTCCATGGTAGATGGCACCCTCCAATCGCCCGCGGTCGCCGTGAAGCCGGTACGATGGGCGATGCCGGGAACGTTCAGAAGCTCGACGTGTTCGTCAACGCCCCTCGGAGCCTCGATGACCACGGAATCAGGGGGAGTGCTTGCTTGTAGGTAACTGCAGAAGGCTGCATCATCCGGCGCCACCGCCGGCAGGAGTGCAATCTCCCTGCCGCACGGGACATAGGGATATGGTTTCGCGTTGTAGCGCACGCGCAGGACGAGTGCGGATACCAGTAGAGTCGCCATCACCGTGCACAGCAGAGCCCAGCCAGCCGCGCGTCGCAACAGTCGAACTCGCACGAAACTGAGGCCAGAGACGGCAACGATCCCGACCAGTGGCGCCTGCAGGTACACGAACTTGTACTGGTTGTCCCATGGAAGACGCACTGTGATGGCCAGCACGGACAGTGTGACGAGCGGGATGACGGGCATCAGGGCCTTGAGGCCGTTTCGCCGCCAGAGGCCGACAATGCCCAGCGGCAAAAGCGGCACAGCCCAGAGAAAGGGCCCCGCCAGGTCCCACGCCTGCTTCAGCATCCTGGGACTGTCGGAGAGGTTGAAGATGAAGGCAGGCTGCTGGAAAGGAGCCGAAACGGCCTCCATGTACGGCCAGGCAGCGGCGGCTCCCAGGGCCCCGGCAATTGCCAGGTCAAAGCGAGGCGCAACGACTGAGCGGGTTTGGTGTTGCAGTGCCCACTGTGTCAGCACCGTGGCAAACACCACGAGACACGCCGCGGCGCCACTTACCGGGTGACATAGCAGGCAGGCCGCAAGGATTACCGTGAGTGTGGGAAGCGCGCGGCGAGGCAGAGCGCCATTGAGATGGGCGCAGCACAGGAAGATGACCGCGACCAGTAGCGGCACACCCAGGCCAGCGCCTCCCGGTACGAGTGTGGGCAGATTGAGGTAGTTGTTGTTCCAGTTGTACTTAACTGCGAGCGCATTCAGGGCGTCCCCGTCCACGTATGCCTGCAGCGGGTGCCGCCCTGTCAGTATCCTCACGAGCAGCCACAGGCTGCCGAGTGCGTTGACTCCGCAGGCCGCGGTCGCGGTTGCCAGATAGCGCCAGGGGCCGCTGCTCACGAAGAACCGCGCAATCTCGTAGCAAGTGACTACCATAGCGCTCGCGCTGATCATGTTGGCAGCGAGGGCTACCTCGGCAAAGCTCCTGTTGACCAGCAGCGTGGTCTCGGCGATGTACAGGTTATAGGCCCAGTACAGGTACTGAGTCGCTCCGGCGAAGACGGGGTGCTCCGGAGGCACCATAGCAAGTGCTTTCAGCCCGCAAGCCGCGTGCCACAGGCCGTCCCAGGAGTTGAGACTCTCGTAGCTGTAGGCCATGGCCCAATACGAGAGACCGACAATCGCGCCTGTGAGGACTGCCAACGGTAGATCGGCGCGATCCAACTGCGGAACGTAACGCCGCCCCCAGTACAGCGCTGAGGCGCCCAGCCCCAGACAGGCGACAGCCATGGCTGCCGCGCAAGTTCGCGCCTCGAAGCCAGCCGTGCGCAACAAATAGCAGCCCAACACGCCGGCCGCAATAGCCAGAAGAGAGTTGAAGAGGACGTTTCGCAGCGTGGACTGCGCGAGGGGTGGGCAGATGAGGGTCAACGACACCCCCGGTGCTACGGTGAGCCCTAGCATGACCCACCAGTCCAGCCCTGAGAGGCCGGAAGGCTGCAGGAGACGCGCCACCGCCGCCAGTGGCAGTAGACAGCACGCCATCATGGCCAGCCGGGCAAAACTCATGCCAGCGCACCATCGAAGCTTGGCGCGGCTGCCGAAAGGCCAGGCGCGGCAATATCATGAGACGCCGGGAGGGGTATTGGGGGGAAAGGTTGTATACCGGGGTGGATCAGTGCGAGCACCGTTCACTCTTTCCCCCCCGAGACACTTAGTTCGAACCCAGACGAAGACCACGACGCTGTCACAACGTAAGGCAGCTACATGATGCCTGAAACTAGGTGACGAGTCAATAAGCTACCGCACAAAGGGGATTCTGAAAGTGTAAGAAAACGTTTGACTGGGCGCACTGGACGCAAAATGAAAGGCCCCGTTCCGGTTGGAACGGGGCCTTTGTGTAAGCCTGTGGGTGGGTCTTCCGAGAGGCGGGGGTTACTTCGAGATTCTTTCGCCTCGGAAGCCCTATCCAGGCATGTCTAACGGGAAACTACTTCTTCCCGCAGCCACACCCTTTCTTTTCTTCCTTCTTTTCCTCTTTCTTACCGCACCCACAGCCCTTTTTATCGTCCACGTTTCTACCTCCTGGTTAGTCGGTTGGCCGCCCCTCACGCACCGGATCCCCACTTTGGCCCTGACCGTGTCAGGCGCCGGCTGTAGCAGCGGTCACCTGCTCCTACGCGACATCTACACCGCACAGGCGCTGTCGCCTGGCGAACCACGATCACGATACTCTGACATATATAACCTGTCAAGCTATAGACGAGTTCCCGAAGAAAGGGTTCGTGAAAAAAAAACCGACGGCGGAAACGGGGAAACTGGCAGACGCGTGGCAGGCAGAGGGAGTATGCCTGCCACGCGCCAAGGGGCTGCTAAGGGCGGATCACTGCCGTGACGTCACAGGGATAGCGGCCGGCCCGGGAACTGTAGAGGATCAGGCCGCGGTGATTGACGGCAGAGCGGGGGACGTCCAGGCTGAGCAGGAGGTCGCGGGTGTCGCCGAGCTGTTTGAGGACGGCTCCGGGGACCTCAATGCGGATGAGTTCGCCGTAGCGGCCGCGGAGGTTGTGGAAGTGGGAGAGGGCGCCGCGGGAGTCGGCGGGCTGGTCCGGGAGAATGCGGACGTCCACCTCGTGGCCATTGAGGCAGGTGTGTAGCTCGCTGGGCCACTTGTCGTCGCTGGTCTGTGGGGCGCCGTGGCGCTTACTGGAGGCCTCGAAGACGAGTGTGAGGCTTTTGGCGGTGGTGAGGTTGCAGTCCTCAGGGAGCGTGAAGCGGTAGTCGAAGTGGCCGCTTTCGATGCCGCCCATGAGGTGCTGCTCGTAGTCCACCACGCCGCGCTCGACCTCGGCTTCGTGCCAGGCGGAGGAGACTTCGGTCTCGCCGGCAAGCTTGCGCAGGACGAGACGTCCGTCGGACAGGCGCTCAGAGACCGGCAGCCGGGCCGAGCGCACCTCGAAATAGGTGAAGTTGCCGGCCTCGGTACCGAGACGGCACTCCACCCGCAGCACGCACTGGTCGTCCGGCACGGTCAGCGGGGGCAACTCGAAGGCCACGACCGGTTCGGGAACCGTCAGGTCCACGGGCACCGCGGTGATCGGGACGAGGGTGAACTCCTCGCCAAGGCTGTTGAGGCCCCGCACGCGATAGGTCAGTTCATCAATGTCATCGTGGTAGCAGGCGCGGTTGATGAACATCGGGAGGCGGACTTCGACGCCGGGCGCCACAGTCTGCATTGGCGGGCAGTCGAAGCCGAGATAGACGGGGCCCTGCAGGTCGGCGACGTTGTAGCCCCACTGTTTGGGGCTGCGGTCATAGTTGTAGATGCCGTTGTACTCCCACTCGATGTCCTGTAGCTCGGTGTAGATGTAGCCGCAGACCTTCTCCTGGCGGCGGAGGAGGTCGGTGAGGAATTTGAGGCACCAGGAGACGTCGAGATCGCCCATGCTGGCGCCGATGCCGCCGTATTCGGAGTTCATAAGCGGCCCGTCGCCCTGCTTGTTGCCGCCGACGTAGTTGAACTCGGAGCCGGAGTAGGTTTGGGCGACGACGTTTGCCACATGCTCGCGGGCCTTCTCGTAGTCATTGATGTAGAAGTGCCAGGAGTTGATGTCGGTCAGGACGTGGTCGTAGAGGCACGGCGAGTTGTCCTCGATGGGGCGGGTGTCATCGAGCTGTTTGGCGAGGCGGTACATGCTCTTGACCCATTCGTGGCGGTCAGTGGCGTCGCGGTAGGCATTGCCGCCCAGGCCCCAGGTTTCATTGAAGAGCACCCAGGAGAAGATGCAGGGGTGGTTGAAGTCCCGCTCGACGCAGCGGCGGAAGGTCCACTCCCATCGGGCGTTGCCGACCTCGCCATAGCCGTTATAGCCGGTGTTGGGCAGATCATACATGATGAGCATGCCGAGGCGGTCGGCATGGTAGAGGAAGCGCGGGTCCTCGGGCTTGATGTGGATGCGCAGGAAGTTGAAGCCCGCCTGTTTGGCGAGTTCGAGGTCCTGGATCATCGCTTCGTCGCTCAGGAATGTGTAGACGCCAGCGGGGTTGAAGCTCTGGTCGAGAGCGCCCCTGAGATAGATCGGGAGACTGTTGAGCGTCAGATACTTCGGGCCGCCCTCGTGAAGTGGGGCGATGGCGACTTCGCGCAGGCCGAAGTAGGTGTGAAGGGTGTCGACAACGGTCTCGCCGTCGAGCAGTTCGGCTTTGACGCCATACAGGTGCGGCGATTCGGGGGACCAGAGGCGGGGAGAGCCGG
>JBDKRC010000131.1:0-1563 GCA_039683575.1 Armatimonadia bacterium
GGCGGTATTTGACCTATAATGGCCGTAGAGGGCCGTAGAATGGCATTTAGCGAGGAGTGAGTGCTTTGCTTTCTGGGACAGTATTGGTTACTGCAGGGGTGTTTCTGCAGCTTGGAAATGAGGGTAAGGAGTGCTTGGAGGGGGCAGGCTTGACGGTGAAGGTGCCGGTGCATTCCGGGGCCTGGACTGAGGAGGATGTGATCGAGGCGGTGACGGGCTGTGTGGCCGTTCTGGCCGGGATGGAGCCCTACACCGAGCGCGTGTTTGCCTCGCTGCCTGACCTGAAGGTCATTGCGCGGTGGGGGATTGGGTATGACAGCATCGACGTTGCGGCGGCGACTAGGCATGGCGTGATGGTCATCAACACCCCCGGCATGGTTACTGAGGCCGTGGCGGACATGACTTTGGCCCTGATGCTCGGGGTGGCGCGGCGGATACCGTTTTGCGACCAGTCGGTGCGCCAGGGACAGTGGCCGCTGGTCTTCAGCGGGCAGCTATTCAGCAAGACGCTGGGGCTGGTGGGACTGGGGCAGATTGGGCAGGCCGTGGCCCGGCGGGCCAAGGGTTTCTCCATGAATGTGCTCGTGTACGATCCCTATTGCGATGACGGTGTTTGTGAGCGCATGCAAGTGGCGCGGGCGCCCCTGGAGGTGCTCCTGGCCGAGAGTGACTTCGTGTCGCTGCACTGCACCATGTGCCCTGAGACGCGGCATCTGATCAACGCGGAGCGGCTGCGCATGATGAAGCCGACTGCGTACCTGATCAACGCCGGGCGCGGCGGGCTGGTTGACCCTGTGGCGCTGGCAGAGGCCCTGCGTGAGAAGGTGATCGCGGGTGCGGGGCTCGATGTGTTTGCCCAGGAGCCGCCGGAGGCCGATGATCCGCTGCTGTCGCTCGACAACGTGGTGCTGACCCCGCATTGCTCGTCGTTCACGTATGACACGGTGGCCAAAGTCAACGAGCGGGCGTGCCGGAATGTGATTGAGGCACTGAGCGGCGAGGTTCCGGCGGCGCTGCTCAATCCGGAGGTACTTGAGAGATAAGGCGGAGACAGAAAACGGAAAACGGAAAAACAGTCGGAGGGGACGGCGGGCATGCGACGAGTGGTTTTGATCCACGGTTTTGGGTGCGATAGCCGCTTCTGGGCGCCGCAGGTGGCGGTGCTTGGTGGGTATGAGGTCTGTGTGCCTGACCTGCCGTATCATGGCGGGCCGCGTGAGGGAGTTGAGAGGACGCTGGAGGGGCTGGCGGGGTGGGTCGTGCGGGAGTGTTTGCAGGAGCCGGGGGTGTTGATGGGGCATTCGCTGGGCGGGATGATTGCGCTTCAGATCGTCCATGAGTGGCCGGAGTTGGTGGAGGGGATTGTGCTGATGGATTCGTTCCCGTCGCTCGAACTCAACGCACGGTATCTGAAGGGGATGTATGCGGAGGGGATGCCCGCGGAGTTGCGGGAGTGGATAGAGACGACGCGGGGAGAGATCATCGGGCAGATGCCGCAGGAGAACTATGAGGCAATCTGGCCGAGTGTGGCGGCGTTTGACGCGCGTGGGTGGCTGGAGGAGA
>JBDKRC010000132.1:0-3678 GCA_039683575.1 Armatimonadia bacterium
AAGGAACGGAAGGCGTCCGCCTACCACGAGGCGGCACGCGATGGCCTGCTTGGTACTGCGGCGCCCGATAGTGCGCGTCGACATCCTGGCCGGTGATGACCGCACCGGCTACTGCCACAGCCGGGCACCATATCCGCCGAGGTCGCCCGGGTCGGAGTTGGAGCGTTGGCTCCATGGCGAACTCACCATCACCCTCGCCGGCCCCGCCGCCGAGGCGCGGAGGTTCTGCCACAGGCGTTGGGAGATACTGCTATCGCACACGCCCGAAATCACTGACGCCCAAGCCATGCGCGAGGCCCTTCGTGAGATCAGCCTCGTCGTCGCCGATTCCCACTGGGTTCGCTGGTTCCACATGGCACGCGACCTGATCGGTGACCAGTGGCGGGCCACCGCTGCCCTGGCCTCGGCGCTGCTGGAACACGACGCCCTGACGGGCGACGAGGTCGACGCCATCGTACTGCCCCGGCTGGAGCTCGCGGAGAGCAGAATGGGGGCAATATCTGTGACGAGAATCTGACTTTCCCATTCCGCAGCAAGCCTCCCAACCCTGACTGGACTGCGCTGATAGCCGCGCCAGGGCTCAAGCAGATACTTTCTTGCTCTCTCTCCTTGGCGCCATTCATAGTAGCCCCGACGGCACGCGTGCCTTTGCCGCCGTCACCTGCTACCATTTCTGCGCGATCATTCGGAGCAGGCGACGAACCCGCCGCCTCAGCCGCGCCGATCTCTCTCAGATCGAACTATGGCTCGTGTCCCGGCCGCCGTGCTCGCCGCGCTGCTGATCGTCTCGCTCGCCACCGCACTGGCTCCGCCGCTCTCCACGGCCGCCCTCCAGGCCGCCGCCCCGGCGGCGGGCGCGGCGTGGCTGGACCACAAGAACATCGGCGCCATGGCCTGCGGCTATGGCGTGCCGCACTGCATGCGCAGCGTCGAGGGCAAGCCCCTGCGCCTCGGCGGCCAGACGTACATCCACGGCGTCGGGACGCACGCCCCCAGCACGTTCACGATGGAGACCCACGTCGGCGCGCGCTTTGCCCGCTTCGTGGCCGATGTCGGCGTCGATGACGAGGTGGGCGCGAACAGGTCCGTGCGATTCGAGGTCTGGATCGACGGCAAGCAGGCGGCGCAGAGCCCCGTCATGAAGAGCGGCGCCGGAGCGTACCGGATGGACGTGGATTTGACGGGCGCGCAGCAGATCGAACTGCGCGTGACCGACGGGGGCGATGGCATCAAGTGCGACCACGCGGACTGGGCCGGGGCCGTACTCTTCGCTGCGCCGCCGCCGGAGCACGGCATCTTCGACAACTTCAACGGCGGACTGAGCGACCGGTGGAAGATCACGGGCACGGCCTTCAGCCGCATGTCGTGGCAGAACCCGGACCTGTTCCCCGACCAGGACCTCCCCTGGCGCGGCGCGATCGTCGGCATCGAAGGCGTGGGCTTTGTCAACACGACGAACCTGACCGACCGGCTGAAGGCGACGGGGACAGCGGTCTCGGAGGACTTCACGATCAAGCTGCCCTACATCCGCGTGAAGGTGGGCGGGTACCAACTCCCGGAGGCGGCGGGCGTACGGCTCGGGGTGGACGGCCAGACGGTCCGCACGGGCACCGGGATCGGCAAGAAGGACAACGGTTTCAAGGGCTTCCACAAGCTCAAACACGCGACGCGGGATGTGCGGGAGTTCGCCGGCAAGACCGGGCACATAGAGATCTACGACGACTCGGCCGAGAGCTTCGTCATGGTCGATTCCATCGTCTTCTCCAGCGACCCGGAACCGCAGTATCTGGATATTCCCGACGTGGTGAAGATCGACCCGAAAGTGCAGGGGTGGTTAGAGGGGGCATTGCGGGAGGATCTGCAGGCGGTGTGGCAGACCGGCCGAAGCATGCTGCATCGTGGCGCACGGGCGGATCGTGGCGCAGGTGGCAATGGGCGAGAGAAAGGCGGGATCAGGGGTGCCGGTGCAGTTGGGGGATGCATTTCAGATGCGGTCCGTATCCAGGCCAATTGCAGCAACAGTCGCTGCCGCCATGATCGAAGAGGGAGTGATCGACTGGAGCACTCGGATAGTCGATGTGTTTTCCGGACCTTGTGCCAGAGGGCAACCCTTACCCTGACGTGACGGTGCGCCAACTGCTGAGCCACTCTGGCGGCTTTCCCATAGCCCCTCACTCGTTCCAGTCTCTCCTCGAGCGAAGGGAAGACGTTCGACGCAAGTACCGTGAGTTTGTCGCTGACTATGTGCGCGAGCCTCCGGTCACTTCTACGGGCGGCAAGGCAGTGTATTCGAGCGGTCCTGTCGTCGTCTCAGCAATCGTATTCAAGCTGACGAACCTCGTCTTCCAGGAGGCCCTCCAACGGTATCTGATCAGCCCCTCCACCCGGCAAATTCGAACACGGAGCCGGTTGGCTCATACGAGGATCCGCAAACGAGGTTAGACTGGGGTCACCTGCTTGTTGATGGCCGCCTGGTACCCGATCGCCCCGCGGGCGGGGGTATCACGATCGCGGATGATGACGTCCAGAAGTTCATCCAGTGCGTACTGAAGGCGCTGCTGGCGATCATACAGAAAAAGTAGAGGGGACAATGAGTTCGAAAACAGAGGAGTGGTCAGACTACCCAGAGTAGAACGGATGAACCCTTCGCCTTCCCCTTTACTCTTGCCGCCTCTCTGCCTGGCTTCTGACGTTGACGGCGCAGAACGGAAACGGCTGGTCCAAGGGGGATAACGGCAATGGCGCGCGGGCGAAGCCCGCACATATCGTCATTGACGTTTCGGTGAGGATGGGACGAGGGGAGTTCATGATCGAGGGGGGAGTGACTGCTTGTTCAGTACCATCCCGCGTATCCACAACGGCAACCGATGAGGCGCCTGGATCCTAACGAGCCTTTGCGCCGGTCGGTGAGATGAGGCGCACGAACACCAAGAAGGAGAGAGAGCATCCCGAAGCGAATAGCGCGGCAGTATAGCGTCCTCTGGGGCGAAAGGAGCGACTGCATGAAGGCCGACCTAACGCTGAAGGTGCTGCTTGCCGCCATATTGGTGGCCCTACTGCTCAACGGGGTCCCCCAGTTCTCGGGTGGGCTCTCAATGGCTCAGGCCACTCCCTCTACTGCTTACCAGTATAAGACAGTATGGGTACCGGACGGTACGCTGTTCGGCGGAAGCGGCAAACAAGACGCCGGCATGGCGTCGGTGTACGATCTTGCTGCCAAAGGCTGGAGAATCGCCTGGGTGCTAGACAGCAGAAGAGTGCTAGGAGCCGACCACCAGTGGGAAAGCGGATGCCAGTACATCATGGAGTTCAGGAAGTAATATTGCTGCCTCTAGGGCGCGCGCTCAGGGCCGCTCAAGAGATGCCCAACTCCGTCATCACCGGGTTGGCAGCCACGGTGAGATCCGGTCGCCGCTCACCTGACCGCAACGTCTCGTAGCCTTTCCGGCGGCTGGAGACTATAGCCCTGGCCCCGATCAGGATTCCAGATCACGTGGTGGAGGAGCCCATGCTCCGTTTTGTATTGCATCTCGTCTCCGTGTTTATGCTCGCCTCGCTTGCCTTCGCCCAGGCACCGCCGGCGCTCTCCAGCGCCGCCTTGCAGGCCTCCACCGCGCCTGCAGGTGCCTCCTGGCTGGACCACCAGAACATCGGCCCCATAACCTGCGGCTATGGCGT
>JBDKRC010000133.1:0-3077 GCA_039683575.1 Armatimonadia bacterium
CTGAGCAAGACGGGAAATGCGCTATCTGTCTGCGTCCCCCAGGGCCAGACAACGTCCCGCCGAATTGGAATGGCAAGCTGGGGGTTGACCACTGCCATAACAAGGGTTCAGTCCGGTCACTCCTCTGCAACAACTGCAATCTCATCGTCAGTAAAGGGAACACTGAAGAGACACTACTCCGCGCCATTGAGTACCTACGAACTCACAAGTGATGTTATTGTAGAGATCACCTC
The DNA here is from genome assembly GCA_039683575.1 of Armatimonadia bacterium. Lineage (GTDB taxonomy): Bacteria > Armatimonadota > Zipacnadia > Zipacnadales > UBA11051 > JAJFUB01. The sequence goes on from JBDKRC010000133.1 coordinate 234, forward strand.
GGATACGTATGAAGAAGTGTTTGATATACAGGTAGAGGGTACGGAAAACTTCATCGCAAACGGGGTGATCAGCCACAATACACGGTGGCACCAAGACGACCTCATCGGGCACCTTATCAAGGACGGTGCCAACAATCCGAAGGCGGATCAGTACGAAGTCTTCGAGTTTCCGGCTGTTTTGAACACTGAGTCTGGGCAGAAAGCGCTTTGGCCCGAGAAGTTCGACCTGGAGGCACTGGAGCGTACCAAGGCGTCAATGCCTACGTTCCAATGGAACGCCCAGTACATGCAGAACCCCACCGGGGAGAAGGGCGCGATCATTCAGCGCGACTGGTGGAGACCTTGGAAAAGAGACGATCCGCCCGACTGCGAGTACGTCATCATGGCGCTGGACGCTGCGGCGGAAAAGAACAACCGCGCGGACTTCACAGCCCTGCTGACCTTTGGTGTGTTTAGCGATGACAACCTGACAGACGGGGCGCAGCACATCATCCTCCTCAACGCCATAAACACCCGCGTTGAATTCCCTGAGCTGAAAGACCTTGCGATCCGGGAATGGAAGGACTGGGAACCTGACGCTTTCATCGTGGAGAAGAAGTCCAGCGGCACGCCGTTGTACCAGGAGCTGCGCAGACTAGGCATCCCGGTGCAGGAGTTCACGCCGAACCGCGGTACGGGGGATAAAGTCGCTCGACTTAACGCCGTTGCAGACATCATCCGCTCGGGTATGGTCTGGTATCCTGAGGGGCGGAGGTGGGCGGAAGAGGTCATTGAGCAGTCGGTTGCGTTCCCTTACGCGTCGCATGACGACCTCGTAGACTGCCTGTCCATGTGCCTCACCAGATACCGACAGGGCGGGTTCATCGTGCTGCCGTCTGATCACCGAGACCCAGAATACGTGAACCGCCCACGCAGGGCGGCTTACTACTGACTGAAAGAGCATCATGGCAACCAACATCGACCGCGCGCTGACGCCGTTCAACCCCGAGGAATTCTTGGCGGACGGCCCCGTCCTGGAGATCGAGATCGAGATGGAGGGCGAAGGCGACGGCCTCGCGTCGCTTGAGGAGCCGGACCCCCTCCCGGCGGCCTTCGGTGACAACCTCGCGGAGACCATCGACGCGGACGCACTGCAGTCGCTGGCCGGAGAACTGATCCAGCTCGTCGATGCCGACATCAACTCCCGCAAGGACTGGGTGGAGATGTACGTCAAGGGCCTCGAAGTGCTGGGGATGAAGTACGAGGAGCGCACCGAGCCCTGGAGCGGCGCGTGCGGGGTGTTCTCCCCGCTGCTGACCGAGGCAGCCATCCGCTTCCAGTCGGAGATGATCACCGAGACGTTCCCCGCGCAGGGGCCCGTCAAGACGCAGATCGTAGGGGCCATCGACAAGCTCAAGGAAGAAGCTGCCGAGCGCGTGCGCGACGACATGAACTTCACCTTGACCGAGCGCATGGTGGACTACCGCTCGGAGCACGAGCGCATGCTGTTCAGCCTGGGCCTTGCGGGTGCGGCGTTCAAGAAGATCTACCCCAACCCCGACACCGCGCTGCCAGCGGCGCCGTTCGTGCCCGCCGAGGACATCATCATCCCCTACGGTGCGGCGGACATCTACACCTCCGAGCGCGTCACGCACCTGATGCGCAAGACCAAGAACGAGATCCGCCGGCTGCAGGCGTCGGGGTTCTACCTCGACGTGGACCTCGGTGAGCCCACGCGGATCTTCACGGACATCGAGAAGAAGAAAGCCGAGGAGCAAGGCTACAGCCTCAACGACGACGAGCGCTACCAGCTGCTGGAGATCCACGTCGACTGCGACATGCCGGGGCACGAGGACGACGTGGCCCTGCCCTACGTGGTGACCATCGAGCGCGGCACGCAGAAGGTACTGGCGGTACGTCGCAACTGGGACGAGAACGACCCGCAGCGGCGCAAGCGGCAGCACTTCGTGCAGTACACCTACATCCCCGGCTTCGGCGCGTATGGCCTGGGGTTCATCCACATCATCGGCGGCTACGCGCGGGCAGGCACGAGCATCATCCGCCAGCTCGTGGACGCCGGCACGCTGGCGAACCTGCCGGGCGGCCTGAAGGCCCGCGGGCTGCGCATCAAGGGCGACGACACGCCCATCGCCCCGGGCGAGTTCCGCGACGTGGACATCCCCAGCGGCACCGTGCGCGACAACCTGATGCCGCTGCCGTACAAGGAGCCCAGCCAAGTCCTGGCCGCCCTGCTGGAGCGCATCACGGAGGAGGGCCGCCGGCTGGCCGCCATCGCAGACCTCAAGGTCAGCGACATGAGCGCACAGGCCCCCGTGGGCACCACGCTGGCGATCCTGGAGCGCCAGCTCAAGACCATGTCCGCCGTCCAGGCCCGCGTCCACGCCAGCCTGCGGATGGAGTTCAAGCTCCTGAAGGCCATCATCCGCGACTTCCTGCCGGCGGAGTACCCGTACACCCCCGAGGGCGGCGACCGCGGTGTCAAGCAGGCCGACTACGACGTCGTCGAGGTGATCCCCGTCAGCGATCCGAACGCGGCCACGATGGCGCAACGGATCATGCAGTACCAAGCGGCGCTGCAGCTGGCCCAAGGCGCCCCGCAGATCTACGACCTCCAGCGTCTGCACCGCCAGATGCTGGAGGTGCTGGGCATCAAGAACGCCGACAAGCTGGTGCCGGTCGACGCCGACATGAAGCCGCGCGACCCCGTGACGGAAAACATGTGCATCCTCACGGGCAAACCCGTCAAGGCGTTCGCGTACCAGGACCACCAAGCGCACATGATGACGCACCAGTCGTTCATGCAAGACCCAAACATCGCCGCCACGCTGGGCCAGAACCCCATGG
>JBDKRC010000134.1:0-27480 GCA_039683575.1 Armatimonadia bacterium
CCGGACAAGCTGACGGTGGCGGCGGTGAACCAGTATCTGGCGCTTAAGGCACGGGGGCAGCTGTGAGCGGGAGCAACTGGTCCTCGGTCCCGAAAAGCAAAAGAGACAGGGCAAAGGCCCTGTCTCATTCTCTTCATCAAGGCAAGCCTACTTGGGCGAGGGCAGCCGGCGTGCAGGCAACTCGTAGATCTGCGCGCCCTTGTAGGCCCCCTCATAGCTTCCGGTGTATCCCCTGCCTTTGCCCTTCACCACCGTCGCCTTCAGCCAGGCAGCATGTCCGTCCATGAAGGTGAAGATAGCCCCCCGGTTATGTATGATCACACCGAAGTACGAGGAGGCTGGCCACAGCACACGGCTGCCGGAAGTAGCGCCCGGCCCCGACCACGGGCAGCCACTGTCAGCCAACACGGCCAGTTGCGTCGGGCTAGGTAGCCTCTGAGGCTCCACCGGCCCGGCCAACAGGTACTCATTGATGCCGTAGGTGACAGGAAAGCCCGGCGGGCGCACGGCTGTTAGTTCGTATTGTGCCGGATCGGCGCTGCGACACACGAATGCCCCCGGCCCCTCCAACTCCATGTATGGCAGCAGCGGGACGGCCCAGTGTACACAGTTGGCAGCCCATCTGCGGGTGCAGTACGGGTAGCCGTCATTCTCGCTGCTGTACTGCACCAGCGCCAGGAAGATCTGCCGCTGGTTTGTCATGCAGTTTGCCTGCTTCGCCTTCTCGCGAGTTCGCAGTATGACAGGCACGACGATGGCGGCCACCACGCACACGATGACTATCACCACGAGCAACTCGACGAGGCTGAAGCCATGCCGTCTCATAAAGTCGGCTCCGGAATACGGCTGCATTCTCAAGCGTAGAGAGTGTTCGCCGCCAGGGCAGCGATTCCCCTTCTTGAGATAGAAAACAGAAAACGGAAAATAGCTCGAGGAGCCGCTGCGTAGCGTGGCCACTCGGACTGTTTTCCGTTTCCTGTGTCCTGTTCTCGCCTCTTGTGGCCTCTACTCCACTGGCGGAAGGACGTCACTCTCCTCCGCGTCATCAGACTTCTGCAAGTGCCCCGTCTCAATGTAGATGACGCGTTCGGCAACGTTTTGAATGTGGTCGGCTATGCGCTCAAGGTACCGGGCCACCAGGAGCAGCATCACTGCCTGCGGCACTGTCTCCGGCCGCTCCTGCATGATCTGCTCCAACTCCTTGAGCAGCAGGTACCACACCTCGTCGACCTGGTTATCCAGCTTGACCACTTCCCGCGCCAGGTCCATGTCCCGCCGCACCAGTGCCTCCAGCGCCCGCCGCAGCATCTGGCGGACGATGTCGCTCATCCGCGGAATGTCCACCAGCGGCTTGAAGTACTCCGTGTCGGCCATACTGATGGCGGCCTTGGCGATGTCCACAGAGTAGTCGCCGATGCGCTCGACATCGGCGATGACCTTCATGGTCGTGCCGATCATGCGCAGATCGCGAGACATGGGCTGCTGCAGGGCCAGCAGGCGCATGCAGAACTGCTCGATCTCCAGGTCCATGTCATCGGCCGTGTCGTCATCAGCTATCACTTCGCGAGCCAGGTTGAGGTCCTGGTCAGCCAGAGCGCGAATCGCCTTCTCCAGCATGGCCTCCACGAAGGCGCCGAACTGCAGAAGCTTCTGCTCAAGCTGTGATAGCTGCTCATCAAAGGCTTTTCGGGTGCGGATCATGTCAGTTCACCTGTCCACTATCGCCGTTTCCGCCATCTTTCGCCTATTCCCGTGTCATGCTGAGGAGCATCGTCTGCGACGAAGCATCTCGGCTCGGAGATCCTTCGCGGCGCAGCACACTGCGCACGCTCGGGATGACAGCAGGAGCAGGCTGCCTTTCCTTAGCCAAACCGTCCCCGGATGTAATCGTCGGTCCGTGAGTCCTGCGGCGTCTCAAACATCTGCTCCGTCTGCCCGTACTCGATCAACTCGCCCATCAGGAAGAATCCGGTGTACTGCGAGACGCGGGACGCCTGGTACATGTTGTGGGTCACGATCACAATGGTATAGTCCTTCACCAACTCCAGCATCAGCTCTTCGATGTGAAAGGTGGCTGTAGGGTCGAGGGCACTGGCAGGCTCGTCCATGAGCAGCACTTCCGGCTGTACGGCGAGTACCCGCGCAATGCACAGCCGCTGCTGCTGCCCTCCCGACAGCCCATAGGCGGACTGTCGCAGCTTGTCCTTGACCTCATCCCAAAGCGCCGCGCCGCGCAGGCTGCGTTCTACCAGGCTATCGAGGTCCTCCCGGGCCGGCTGGCCATGCAGCCGCGGGCCATACGCGATGTTGTCGTAGATTGACATCGGGAACGGGTTGGGCGCCTGAAAGACCATCCCGACACGCTTGCGCAACAGCGCCAGATCGAGCTCCCGGCGGTAGATCTCCTCCCCGTCCAGTGTCAGTTCGCCTTCAATACGCACGCCATCAATGACGTCATTCATGCGATTGAAACAGCGCAGGAACGACGACTTGCCGCACCCGGAGGGGCCGATCAGCGCGGTGATCTGGCGAGAGGGAATCGCCATGCTGATGCCCTTGAGGGCCTTGAAGTCGCCGTAGTACATATCCACGTCGCGCGCTTCAAGCTTGATCTCGCCCTCGGGATGGATGATGTTCTTCTCCGCAGGCTTAGCGTCGGCCATGCTTCTCACCACCTTTGCCTGCGGCGCAGCCGCGCGCGGTAGACGATGGCGCCGAGGTTGAGCCCCAGCACGACGACAACCAGTACCAGCGCTGTCGCCCATTTGTTCTCAATCGGTACATCTGGCATCTCCGTTGACATGACGAAAAGCTGGTACGGCAGCGCCAACACCGGGTCGAAGACCGAGTTGGGGTAGGGGTCGGTGAGCGAGAAGAACGCTGCTGTGAAGAGAATTGGCGCGGTCTCCCCGGCGGCGCGGCTGATCGCGAGGATCAGGCCGGTGATGATGCCGGGCAGGGCATTGGGCAGCACCACGCGCCGCACCGTCTGCCACTTCGTCGCCCCAAGTGCCAGCGAGGCATCCCGAAGCCGCTGCGGCACCTGCCGCAGGGCCTCTTCGGAGGCGCTGACGACCAGCGGCAGCACGAGGAGGGCCAGGGTGGCGCTGCCGGCTATCAATGACCGCCCGAACTTCATAAGCATCACAAAGAGCGCCAGGCCGAACAGACCGTACACCACCGAGGGCACCCCGGCGAGGTTCACGATGGACAGGCGGACCAACCGCACTAGCGGCCCGCGCTTGGCGTACTCGCTCAGATACACCGCCGCGGCGATCCCCAGCGGTGCACAGATGACGCCGGTGAGTGTAACGAGACAGACGGTACCGATGATCGAGGGCAAGAGCGCCTGTGAGCCATGCAGGAACAGCGCCGGGCTGAGGCCCGCGAGCCCCTTCACCGCCATCAGCACCACGATGAGCAGCACTGGCAGGGCCACCAGGATCATGGAGGCATAGAGCAGGCCGAAGGCCAGCCGCTGAGCCAGGCGGGGTGGAATTCTCATTCCTTCATCCCCCCGGCCTTGTGAATGACTATGTCGGCGACCATGTTCACGCCCAGGGTGATCAGGAAGAGCAGCAGGCCGACCATGAACAGTGCAAAGTAGTGCGGGGTCTGGTAGGCCGTCTCCCCCATCTCCGCCGCAATGGTGGCGGTCATGGTGCGGATGGGCTCCATGAAGCCGCGGAGGCCCTCCGGTATCACGGCCGCGTTGCCAGTGACCATCAGCACCGTCATCGTCTCCCCAATCGCCCGCCCCAGGCCCAGCAGGCACGCGGCGACGATACCCGACCGACCAGCGGGGACGACGACCCTGGAGATCGTCTGCCACTCCGTCGCCCCAAGAGCGAGGGAATTGTCGCGGAGGGCGCGGGGGACAGCCGTAAGGGCGTCCTCGGCCACCGACACAATCGTGGGTACCGCCATGAAGGCCAGCAGTAGCGACCCCAATGCCGCGAACTGTCCGATAGGTAAGTCGAACGTTCGCGCCAGCCACGGCCCCACCATCAGCAGGCCGATGAAGCCAAAGACCACTGAGGGGACTGCCGCCAGCAGCTCGACCGCCGGCTTAAGAACCTCACGCCACCGCGGCGGAGCCACTTCCGCGATGAAGATCGCCGCTCCCAGCCCCAGCGGCACCGACAGCACCATGGCGCCGACTGTGACATAGAGCGAGCCAAGCAGCAGCGGCAGCAGGCCGAACTGCGGCGGCTCCGACGTAGGCAGCCAGCGTTTGCCCGCCAGCAGCCCCCCGAGGCTGACCGTCTTCAGCAGCGGCACAGAGTCCCTCACAAGGAACAGGAAGATCGCCACCACAAACAGAATCGCGGCGAGCCCCGCCATCAAGATGGCGCGCTCGATGATCCATTCCCAGACTCGCCGCGTGCGGTGCTTCATCATTGAGCTACTTCGTCTCTGCCTTAACCGGCACGAAGCCGAGTTCCTTCACAATCGCCTGACCTTCGGGGCCCTTGATCCAGTCCAGGTACTCCTTGACCATGCCCGAGGGCTCGCCGTTGGTGTAGCAGTACAGGGCGCGCGCGATGGGGTATTTCTTTGACTGCACCGTTTCGACGCTCGGAGCGACGGCCTGCCCGTCCTCGCCCACAACCTTGAGCACCTTGACGGTGTCATCCACATACCCGAGCCCGACATACCCGATAGCCGTCTTCGTCTGCCCCACCATGCTCAGGATGCCCTGGTTGGAGGTCTGGTTGAGCGTGCCGGCAGCGAAGTCCCTGTCCTTGGCCTTGCCATGGAGCTGCACGACCATCTCCTTGAAGGCATCATACGTGCCCGAGGACGAGTCGCGGTTGATGAGTTGGACCTTGCCCAGTCCCTTGGCCCCAACCTCATCCCAGGTTTTGGCCGTGCCCGTATACAGGTCCGAGAGCTGCTGCAGGCTGATCTCGGTGAGTGGGTTGTCCTTGTGCACGATGATGGCGATGCCATCATGGGCAACCAAGTGCTCAACCGGCGTCACGCCCGCCGCCCTGGCTTCCTCGATTTCCTTGTCCTTGATCTCACGCGAGGAGTCCGCAATCTCGGTGGTCTTGGAGATGAGGGCCTTGATGCCGGTGCCCGAGCCGCCGCCGGAGACGGCGATGTTAACCTCGGGGTGCAGCTTGTTGAACCCCTCCAGCCACTTCTGCGCCAGCGGCAGCAGCGTCGTGGAACCGGTCTGACGGATCGTCGCACCCGCCGCTGAGGGTGTCGCCGTGGGTCCCGCCATGGGCTGCCCTGGCTGCGGCGTGGTCTGCTGCGCGGGACGGCTGCAGCCGCCCATGACCAGCGCACTGGCCAATAATACTATCAGTACTCCGACAACAATCGTGTGTCTGCTCATTTTGTACCCTCTCGCTTCCGCTAGTATTTCACCTGATACTGCAGGCCAAAGTTGGTATACTGCTTGCCGTCATAGTCGTCATACCGCTCGCCCTGCAGCGTTACCCGCTCGTTCTTGCTGAGTTCATAGGCCACCCCGAGAGTATTGCGAGAGAAATCCTCCGGCTGCTGACGATCGAACGTGTCGTACCGGTAGAAGATGGTCGCCGGGGCCTTTGGCAGCGCGTACTCGGCCATCGCGTACCAGCCCTTAGCGTCCACGTTCAGGATCTCACCGTCATAGTACTCGGCCTGGAAGGCCCAGGTCTTCGGCAGGTCATACCGCACATGCAACCCCAGTACATTCTCACTGCCAAAGTCCTGCTCGACACCGTCAATCTCGCGCTTGCGGTCAGCCATCATGTACGAGGCGCCCGCTACGCCGCCCTTGCCCACAGGCCACTGCAGGCGAGCGATGAAGGCGGAGCTGTCGGTGTCTTCGTTGCCCTTGCTGTCACTGTCGCGCCACTTCTTTAGTCCATTCCCATACCCGAAGCTGGCCATTGGCCGGCCAGCTTTCTCGGGCGTGTAGTGGAAGTAGAGGCCAGTATCGCGCTCGCCGGGGAACAGCTTGTTGGCCGCCTCGCTCCGCTCGAACGCCAGCCGCCGCGAACTGGAGGTAGGAACCTCATATCCAAACGGTACAGACGTAAAACCTAGCGTCCCAGTCCACTCTTCGTTAAGCTTCCGCGTGATCAGAGCGTCCTTGAGCTCCACGTCGCCGCCGTCGTCATCCAGCTTGCCCAGGTCGAACTGGAGCTTGATCGTCGTCTCTTCGCTGACCGGCCCCTCCGCCTTAATCCGCACCCGCCGCAGGTCGAACGCATCATCGCTGTCCAGGTCCCCGTCCCAGAAGTTGTACCGCGCCTGTGTATAGCCGCTGAACTTCCATTCCGCGTGCACCGCCCCGCATACGGCCAATAGCGCCGTCGCCAGCCCAAACCATCTCATTATTCGCGTAATCTGCAAGACTATCACCTCAACCCGGTATTCCGAGTGTGTCTGGCGGCAGGGGCCCTTCAGCCACCGATGTTAAGCCTATCCTGCCGCCGTTAAGGCAGTCTTGGAGGAAGATTAAGCTCATGTTAAGGCGAGGGTTAAGAAGGGTTGTCAGTTCTGAGCCACGAATCTTCGAATCATGGCTACCACCAGACTGACGGTACTGCCGGCATTCATCATCCTGGGGCTTACACTCATGTCCACCAGTGCCGCCCAGCCAGCCGCACCTGACGGCTTCCTCGTCCCGGCTGGCGAGCCGTTCCTGCGCAAGCTCGACCTTACTCGCCCTGAGCTTGCGCCAGTCAAGCAGGCCCTCGACCGCGGCGACGTACCCGCGGCTGAGGCGGCCTTCATCGCCTACTTCCGGCGCAAGCCGCTCGCCTCGCCGCTGCTGACTAACTGGGACGCCCGTGAGCGCGATCCGGCTTACCGGAACGCCAGCGCTGAGAAGATCCTCGCTGGTCATATTGACGATGGCTACAGCGTCTATGACGTTCCTTCGACCGGGATAGACTGGGTGGGCTGCCCACTGTCCTGCCTCACGCGCTTCCCCTTCTTCGGCTCCTTCAGGTGGTCATATCATCACACGCGTGACCCCAAGTATGCTCGGTTCATGGTTGACCTGCTGCTGCAGTACACGAAGGCCTACCCGATTGAGGAGTTCGTCGGCAAGAAGACCCAGCAGGGCTGGGTCAGCCACACTACGGTGGCCAAGCCCTGGTACTGGTGCATGATCCCAGAGCGCCTGATGGAGGTTCCGGAGACCCTCGCGCTCGTGCGCCAGGACCCCGCCATCTCTGACCAGGAACTGCTGTCCATCCTGCACCGGCTCTACCAGGAGGCTGGGTACCTGACGACCGAGATCAAGCACTGGGTGGACCTGCGGCACAACGGCGGCTGCGCGATGATTGAGGCTCTCGCTGCCACCTCCACCATCCTCTCGGACTTCACCGAGGCGCAGCGCTGGCTCGACTACGATGCCGAACTGGCGCTGCAGTACCTGACCAACTCCTTCTACCCCGACGGGATGTGCCTGGAGCTGACCTGCGCGTACTCCGCCGGGGTGTCGCAATCCAACCAGCACATGGCGTACTCGCTGCGCGAGCGGGAGGTCATGACGAAGAACAGGGAGCGGGTGGCGGCCCTGATCACTTGCATCGCGGGACTGAGCGATCCGACGGGGTGGCTGCCTTCCTTCGGCGACCTGTACGCCACGTCACTGTGGACTGGGGTGGACCAGAATGCGGCCGAATGGGCGGGGCTGGACTGGGTAAAGACGCTCCGCACAGGCGGAGAGGGGCCTCTGCCGCCGTTCACGGTCTGGCCGCAGCCGGGACAGGAGCAGTGGTGCGGCTACTACACCATGCGCAGCGGCTGGGACAAGCAGGCGCGGTACCTCGCCATTGACGCCGGCCCCTGGGGCACGACCCACCAGCACGGCGACCGGCTCAGCTTCGTGGTAACGGCGCTGGGGCAGAAGTTCATCATAGACCCCTCCAGCACGCGCTATGCCGCCAACACGCCAGATTCGTTCATCTCGCGACAGGTCTCGAGCTTCCTGCACAACACCATCACCATAGACGGGGTGGACGAGTTCCGGGGCGACATCCCGCTCGAGGCCAAAGAGCCGCTGCACAACACCTGGGAGCACGGCGAGGGCTACAGTCTGTTCGCGGGGTCATACTCCTTTGCGCCCCTCAAACCGGTGCAGTGGGAGCGTAGGGTAGTCTTTGCGGACAAGGCCTACTGGCTGCTGCAGGACGTGCTCACCGGCGGACAGCCCGAGGCGCAAGTCGAGCAGAACTTCCAGTTCGAGGCCGATATCAACATCACGTTCGAGGGCAACAAGACTGTCGCAGAGGCGCCAAACGGTGCGAGGCTCGTTCTCGTGCCCATGGACCACGACCTCAAGCCCACCCTCACCATCGGCGACAAGGTGCCCCACACCACGTACTGGCCCGATGGCAAGCCGAAGCTGGTGCAATGCCGCGAGGACAACCGTGACCAGCAGCACGGCCGCGGCTGGACCGGTCGCAGCGGCGACAAGCTGCTCCCCGCCCCTGCCGTGACGTACACTGGGCCGGTGAAGCTGCCAGCGACGCTGACTGTGCTGATGGTGCCGCTGGAGCAGGGACAGGGGCTCGAGGACCTGCCGAAGGTGACCTCACAAGCCGCCGAGGGGAAGGTCCTGTGGACCTTGCCGGGGAAGGAAAGGACGCTGCAGGTGGAATGCTCCGCCGGCAGCGTTATTGTTCGGTAAGCCCGAGCGGCGGGGTACGAGCCCCCTGCGACGCAGACGTCGCTGCACCCTACAGCCCGAGGAGCTTCGCAAATGTCCACCAATCTCCGCTTCCGGCAAATCCATCTCGACTTCCACACCGGCGACCATGTCCCCGGTATCGGCAGCGCGTTTGACCCCAACGAGTTCGGCGACACTCTGGCGGCGGCGCATGTGAACTCCATCACGTGCTTCTCGCGCTGCCATCACGGCTGGATCTACCACGAGACAGCCAAGTTCCCCGAGCGCAAGCACCCGCACCTGACCTGCAACCTGCTCGCCGAGCAGATCGAGGCCTGTCACGCCCGCGACATTCGCGTGCCGATCTACATCACGGTGCAGTGGGACCACTACACCTCGCGCCAGCATCCCGAGTGGCTCGTGCTGGACGAGAATGGCTGCCACCCCGGGACCAGGCCCTTCGACGCCGGCTTCTACTGCCGCTTCTGCCTCAACACCCCCTATGTGGACTTCCTGGCCGAGCAGACGGCCGAGGTCTGCGACACTCTTCCGACCGACGGCATCTTCTTCGACATCGTCTCCCCGATGTCGTGTAGCTGCCAGTACTGCAAAGACGGCATGGAGAGCGAGGGTATGGACGCGGCGGACGCGGCGCAGCGCGCGGTGTACGGAGACCTGGTGCTGCAGCGCTTTGAGAAGCGCATGTTTGAGGTAGTAAAGTCGCGCGCGCCCGAGGCGACGGTGTTCTTCAACTCCGGCCATGTGGGGCCACACCACCGCAAAGTGATAGACAGCTTCACCCATCTCGAACTGGAGTCGCTGCCCAGCGGCGGCTGGGGCTACATGCACTTCCCGGTGGCCCAACGGTTCGCGCGCGGCCTCGGGCTCGACACCATGGGCATGACCGGCAAATTCCACACCTCCTGGGGTGACTTCTCCTCCTTCAAGAACCCCGAGGCGCTGGAGTTCGAGTGCCTCAACATGATCGCACTGGGTGCCAAGTGCTCCGTCGGCGACCAGCTTCACCCCACCGGGAAGATCTGCCAGGAGACGTACAAGCTCATCGGCGGGGCCTATGCGAAGGTCGAAGCGGCCGAGCCGTGGTGCGAAGACGTCAAGCCCGTGGCGGACATCGGGGTACTGACGCCCGAGGAGTTCTTCGGCGGTGGCCATGGAGCCATGCGGCCCGCCATTATCGGCGCCAGCCGCATCCTGCAGGAGCTGCGCCAGCAATTCGACATCATCGACACCACGTCCGACTTCAGCCTGTACCGGGTACTGGTGCTGCCGGACGAGATACAGGTGGATACGGACCTCGCCGGTAAGCTAAGCGCCTTCATCGCCGCCGGCGGAACGCTCATCGCATCCCACAAGTCGGGGCTGAACCCCGCTGGTGAGGCCTTCAGCCTGAGCGAGCTTGGGATCAAGTATGTCGGCGACGCCGAATTCTCGCCGGACTTCATCCTGACCGAGAAGCTCGGCGGCACCCGCCCCGACACCGGACAGGTCATGTACACCAAGGGTCTGCAAGTCGAGCCACTGCCGGGCACCGAGGTCCTGTCCTCGATGCTCAAGCCCTACTTCAACCGCACCTGGGAGCACTTCTGCTCGCACCGGCACACCCCCGCCGAGGGTCCGGTGTCCTATCCCGGCGCCACGCGCAGCGGCAACTGCGTCTACTTCATGCACCCGCTGTTCGCCCTCTACGAGGCCAAGGCGCCGAAGTGGTGCAAAGAGCTGATAGCAGGCGCACTGGGGCTATTGCTACCCGAGCCCTCGCTCAAGGTCGGCGGCCCGAGTACCCTACTGGCGAGCGTCAACGAGCAGCCGGGCAAGAACCGCTCAGTGGTGCACCTGCTGCACTACATCGCCGAGCGCCGCGCGCGGGAGTTCGATATCATCGAGGACATCATCCCGCTATACGACCTGCCGGTGTCACTGAAGGCGGAGGGCGTAAGCAAGGTGACGCTGGAGCCCCAGGGGCAGGAGCTAGCGTTTGAGGTGAAAGGCGGACGGGTCGAGGTCACGGTACCCAAGCTCGAAGGACACCAGATGGTGGTCTTCCAGAAGTAGGAACAGCAGAGACTAGCGGAAAGCAAAAGGGGCCGGCAAGCCGGCCCCTTTTTCGGTGTCGCGTTTGGGGAAATCAGTCCCACAGCACCTTATAGGCCGCCGGAATCCTCTCCGCCACATCCGTAGCCAGAAACCCGCGCGGGCCCATTTCGCGGGCCGCGATGTCCCCTGCCAGGCCATGCAGATACACCCCGGCAACCGCCGAGGTCATGGGATCGTCATTTGCCGCCATAAGTGCCGCGATGACACCCGTCAGGATATCCCCCATCCCGCCACTGGCCATACCGTTGTTGCTGAAGGGGTTGATCCATGCCTCGCCGCTAGGCTCGGCGGTTACCGTGGCAGCACCCTTGAGTACCACGACCGCCTCGAACAGGTCGGCCGCGCTGCGGGCCGCCAGCAACCTGTCCGCCTGAATCTCCTCTATGCTGGAGTCCATCAGACGGCTGAGTTCGCCCGGGTGCGGAGTCAGAATCGTCGGTGCTTCACGCTTCCGCAGCAGCGCCGCCTTGCCTCGCAGCACATTCAGCGCATCGGCATCAATGACGAGCGGGTTGTGCACCTGCTCCACCAGCGCTTCCACGAGCCCCGCCACCTGCCCCTTCGTTGACAACCCGGGCCCGAGCGCCACCGCATCCGCCTTCTCGGCCCATTCGAGCAGCAGGTCTAGCGCGTCAAGACCGATCGTGTCGCCCTCGCCGGCCGGCAGCGGGACCGTCATCACCTCGGTCAGTTTGGCTTCCAAGATGGCATTCAGTGGCGCGGGAATGCCCACAGTGACCAGTCCGCCGCCCGCCCGTGCCGCCGCGTAGCCGGCCATCGCAGGCGCTCCCGTCAGGCCGGGTGACCCGCCAATGACCAGCACCCGCCCGGAATCCCCTTTGTGGGCATCCGGCGGGCGGTATGGCAGCATTGCCTGACAGTCGGAGTCCTCGGTCCAGTAGGTCTGGATGTCCGGATCGTCGAGAATGGCAGGGGGAATGCCGATGTCGGCGACCGTCAGCTCGCCTACATGGGCCTTGCCGGGGTACTGAACCAGCCCCGTTTTGGGTAGGGCGAAGGTGACTGTGTGATGGGCCTCCACTGCCACGCCCAGGACCTGGCCGGTATCGCTGTTCAGGCCCGAGGGGATATCAACCGCCACAATCGGCGCGGCGGCGAACTCCAGCATCTCGATGACCTGCCGGGCGCGGCCATGGACTTCGCCGTTCAGTCCGGTCCCCAAGATGGCGTCAATGATAACATCGGCCAGTTCTATCGCGCCCACTAACGTCTCGTCATCGGGCTCTTCAACGATCATCAAGCCGATCTTGTTGGCATAGTTGGCGTTGATCGCCGCATCGCCATGAAGCTCGCTGAGCTTGCACAGAAGCAGCACCGCGACCTCAACGCCGCGCCCCGCCAGATGCCTCGCGGCCACGAAGCCATCTCCGCCGTTGTTCCCCTTGCCCGTAACGATGAGCACCCGGCCCGCGTCGTCAGGCAGCAACTCCCACGCAGCCTCGGCAACGGCCCGCCCGGCGTTTTCCATGAGGACCAGCCCCGGCAGGCCGAACTCTTCTATCGTGCGACGGTCCATCTCGCGCATCTGCGCCGCAGTCACAAGCTTCATCAACCGACACCACCTTCACGTTTCAGACGTTCGGAAGTTCCTCCCGGTGCGAGGGTTGTCCTGCCGGAACGGAGACGCGACGCAGTCGTGGGCCGAACCGAATCGCGTACGGCTACGTATATGCACTTAGTAATGGAAACGATAACATCTTCCTGCGAGATCGCCACGCCTCGTTTTCCTGTTCCGGGTCTCGCATCTGCAGGCAGCCGTAGACGAGCCGTTCCGGGAGTGATCGTCATGCGACGGTGTGCCGGTTGGATCGTGGTAGCCGTGGTGATCACGGTAGGCGTAGCGCGGGCGAGATGGCAGGGACAGTTCGAGTTGGCGGCCCAAGAGGGACAAGTGGAGGCGGGGGAAACCGCGTGGGATGGCCTGTGGGGGCTGTCACACAAGCAGTATGTGACCTGGGACGGGTACACCGTCAAGTCCACGGCAAAGCCGTCAGCTTCCACGGGGCGTAACACCGCATCATATTGTTGCCGGGTGAGGTATCGGGGCTTTGACGGCGAGCCCTGCGTGGCGTCCGTTAGCGGAGGCCTCGCAACCTTTGAGTACTTTGGCGAGACGCAAGGCTATACTTTCTTCAAGTACTTCGCCGATCCCCCTGACACGTTCTATCTGCGCATTCCGCAGCGCGGAAGCGGCACCATGGAGTTCGGGTACAGCTATGTATCCGAAACCCGGAAGGTACTACCCGGCCGGCCGAAACGCCAGGGCGCAGCTTCTGAGGCGACCAACGCCGCCACCGAGACCGCTGTAACGCTCACGCCTCTCGGCGTTGCTGAACTCGGCCTGGAGTCTCCCGGCACCGGAACATGGCATCCGCTGCGGTCTCACACGGCCGTCTATCCCGGTGACCCGCCCCCATTGTGCTTTGCAGGACAGTTTGCACCGGACGATTGGCATGGTATCGGGAGGTATGCTCTCACCTTCGAGGACATCAAGCTCTGTGGCGACCTGTGCGACCTGTCGTCACTGACTACCCGACATCCCGCGGGGGCCGGCAATGTGTGGGTGGAGGGCACGACCAATGGGAGTATAGGGCTGTGGGGTGTCTCCCTGGGCAAGGGCGTCGTCCTGAGCATGCGGAGTCTGCTGCGCCGCGAAGGACCTTCACCAGACCCTTCGCGGCGCTTGGAATGACGTGTTGCGAGGCAGAGGCTGCGGGTTACAGCTTGTCCGCGTTCTCCTTGATCTTGAGGATGGCGTCGGCGACGTCGTCCATGTCGCGAGTGGTGCCCAGCAACGTGCTCTGGCCCATCCAGAAGGACCCGTCGCTGCAGATGTGCTCGCAGACGGGGCACTCGACCTTCGAGTAGTCCACCTTGCCGTGATAGTCCTTGCACGAGAACGGACAGCGGGACGGGTCCCAACCGGCGGTGAACATGCCCTCGCGATAGAGGGGGTTGTAGCCGGGCCCGACGGGGATGCCCTCGGCACTTAGGGCCTTCACGAATTTGTCGCGCGATACCCCTCCGAACCCCTCGCGGTTGTAGCGGAAGATGAACAGGTGATAGGCGCTGCGGTCGGCGCCGGAGCTGAACGCCTGAGCGTCGATACCCTCAATGGCGTCCAGGCGAGCGCGCAGATGGGCAGCGTTCTGGTCACGGAGCGCCATCTGATCCTCGTAGGTTTCCATGCAGCGCAGGATCAATGCTGCCTGGAACTCCGTCATGCGGTAGTTCATGCCCATGACCCGATGATCGTACCAGCCGCCGTCAGGAACGCGGCCGACGTTCATGTAGGACCAGGCCTTGCCATAGAGCGCGCGGTCGTTGGTGGAAGTGATGCCACCCTCGCCGGCGGTCATGTTCTTGCTGGACTGGAACGAGAACGACCCGATGTCGCCAATGGCCCCGACCTTGCGGCCCGAGTAGACGGCGCCATGGGCCTGAGCCGCGTCCTCGATGAGCGCCAGGTTGTGCTTTTTGCAGACGGCCTTGAGCGCCTTGAGATCGGCAGGCATGCCGCCGATGTGTACCGCGATGATCGCCTTGGTCTGCGGCGTGATGGCGGCCTCGGCGGCAGCGGGATCCAGACAGAGCGTGTCGGGCAGGATGTCGGCAAAGATCGGGATGGCATTGACGGAGATCACGGACGAGGCCGTCGCGATGAAGGTATAGGGCGGGACGATGACCTCATCGCCAGCCCCGACGCCGAGCGCGCGCAGGGCCAGTTCCAGGCCGATGGTGCCGCTGGTGCTGGGAACGCAGTAGTCGGCCTCACATACCTGGCGGAAGTCTTCCGACAGCTTCGCCGTCATGGGGCCGCCGACGCCCCAGATGCCACTCTCGATGACCTTAGCCAGGTTCTCGAGATAACCCGGGTCCTTGGGCGGCCAGGTGGGCCAGGAGGTGGTATGGACGGGGCTCCCGCCATTGATTGCCAACTGCTTGCTCATGGATATCTCTCCTTACGGCGTTACCAGTTTGCCTTTGACGGCATCTCCACTCAGCTTGTGGATCTGGATATTACGATAGATGACCGGCTTAGCCGGGTCGGGCCAGACCTCGCCGCCGATGGCCACGTGGTGCGGACCCTGGAAGCGGAAGCCGCGGTCGGACAGTTGCTGATCCTGCAGCACGGTCTGCTTGTCCAGGTACATCGTTACGCGGTTTTCGCACTGGATCAGGCGCAGGCGGCACTTGCGCGGCACCTCGGACAGCGCGTGCTCGCGGAAAGCGTCCCAACCGGGGCCAAACACGCTCTCCGGCGGGTTCTGGATGATGCGGCAGCTATCATAGTACGGATTGGCCGTGAGTGGAATATCCACGATGAATCCGGCCTCAATACCCTTGACCTTTTCGTTTGGGAACTCCACATCGCAGCGGATCTCAAACGAACTGCCGGGGCGCATCATGCACGACATCAGCCCGAAGCGCTCGCCGGGCCACATGGTGAAGCCCTTGCCGTCGGCCAGGGGCTTGAACCGGCCCTGCCAGATGTCCCAGCCGACGAGGTCGGGCGTGGGGTCGAGGTTCACCCATTGGTTGGCCTGGAACTGCTTTTCCCAGCGCAGCGACTGGATGCGGTCGCGCAGGAAGTACAGGGCAGGCTTGTCGGTCTCGATCTTCAGGAGCGCCTGGTAGGCCGCCAGCGCCTGGTCGATCTTCTCGGCGGCATACAGCTCCTCGGCCTGCCTGACCTTCTCCTGGCGCGGGCCGGTGAGGCCATAGATCATGCCCACGATCAACTCAGCACGTTCCGACCATTGCGCATCGAAGGTGGGCTTGTCAATCTGCCCCTGCATGGCCTCAAGTTGCTGCCGCGCCACGTCGGGGTGCCCCGAGCGCCAGGCGATCAGCGCGTAGACGGTGCGGATCTGTTTCATGTACTTGGGCTTGTTCTTCACGGCCCAGGCCAGCCTGCCCTCACAATAGGTTTGCAGCGGCGGCCAGATCTCCGGGTTGCTCCAGACGGAATCCTCGCGGTCGTGCTCGGCGATGGTCAGTACGACTTCGTAGTAGATCTTCGGCACCAGCGTGTCGAAGCGCGCTGTGTCCACGCATTCCTTCGCGAAGGCCAGCAGGGCCTCGTGCGAGCCGCCCCAGCGAGGCTGGAGGGCGGAGATGTAGTCATAGTAGGCGGGCATCCAGTCAAACTGCCCGGCGACCGCGCGGTCAAACCAGGTCCGTTCCGACTCCATCCCGGACACTGCCCCAGTCTTGGCGATGTCGAGGAGGTAGACGCTGGCTTCGGGATATTCGGGATGGGCGGCATAGGCCTGCTCGAAGTTGCCCCGGGCAAAGCCCATGCCCTTCTCGAACTCCTTGTAGTCCTCCGGCTTGACGTTCTGGATGAAGTCGGTGCCGCGGTAGAACCACCCGTAGTCGAAGTTGTGCTTGCCCCACGCCATGCGGAAGAGCCAGGGGTCGGTGTTGGGGCGGGCCTTCATCGTGTTGACAATCTGCGCTTGCGACCGGCGGAAGTGGCTCTCCATCAAGTTCTGGATTTCCCACCACAGCGGGCGCTGCTCCTGCGGGCCAAAGCCACTCTTGTCGGCGGCGGCGACGAAGGCGTCTATGGCAGGCGTGCGCCACTTGAAGTCCGCCGACTCGAGCTTGCTACCGACCTCGCCCTCGAAATCGGCCATCGAAAAGTACGCCCAGGCCAGCATGAGGGGCGGGTAGCCCCGCTCCTTGAGCCCCGGCAGGCTACGCTCGACCAGCGGACGGGCTTCCTTCACCCGGTTCTGGACCCGCAGCGCGTTGCCGGTGAGCATCACGATGAGGGGATCGTCGCAGCCCCGCTTGAGCAGCGCCAGCCCCGGGGCCACGAGGTCCTTGAAGCTGCGATCCTCATCGAGGCCCGTCGAGACGACGGCATGCAGTTCCAGGAAGTCCTTCGCGGCCTTGTCCCAGCGAGCGTCATGCTTGCCGTGCTGTTCGTAGGCGGTGACGAGATTCTTGCGGTAGTACCCGCGCCACAACGGCTCAAGTTGCGCCTCGGTCACGGCCTTGTCGCCCGCAGGCAAGGGCTGGCCGCTGAGACCACGCACACCCAGCGTGCTTTTCGCCAGCTTGGTGACGTGACTGACGAGGAATATCCCCCCGCCGATGCAGACTACCAGAGACGCGACAATAACACCGATGACAAGACGCTTGTCCGCCATTGCAGTGTCCCCTTAGCACGCCCGTCGCCTGCCGCCGCTGAAGCGGTGGCTCAATCGAGGCTGACCCGGTACTCATAGTAATCGGCCAGCTTGAAGTTGTCCGGGTCCTTCTCGCCAAACCGCGCGAGATAGACAAGTATATCGCCTGTCGGCCGCTCCTGGTAGAAGCGGAAGTTCGACATTTGCGTCAGCGGCGGCTCATTCTCGCCGCGCCGGTCAATGATCGTGATGGTCTCGCGGATGAGCGCGAACGGCTCCTCCTGCACCTCCGCGATCACAAGCGGGCTGCGGGGCCAGTTGCCCTTCGCGCGCTCGCCGTCGAGGGCGAGGTTGCCGATCCAGTATAGCCTGCCCGTTCTGAACGAACGTACCAGCGCACTGCCGTTGGAACCAGACTCAATGAAGCTCCCGTCGCTGCAGCCCAGCGGCTCGGGCGCCGACCACGTCAAGCCCTCATCCTCAGAGAAGCAGTGCCACTTGTAGCCCGGCCGCTCCGGATACATGCTGTTGTCCCCGCGCATGACCATGGCCAGGCGCCCGTCGGCAAGCTCGGCAAGCGTATTCTCGCAGTGGCCGCGCGAAGTCTTCTCCGGATCAACTTCCACCGGCCGGCCGCACTCCCACTGCAGCTTGCCCTCGGCGTCCCAGATGCCACGGAGCGTGAAGCTGGCGTGCATCGGCGCCCAGCAGCCGGGATAGTGCCGGGCGTTGCCCTCCTCGTCCAGCAGCATCGTCATCGCCGGAACAAGCAGCCGTCCACTGCGAGCCCTGATCGGGAAGCAGAAGCTGATCTGCAGCCCGCCGGGAAGACCGTGCGCTATCTCCTCCTCACCCCGCCATTGGCCGGTAGCGGGGTCATACGCGTCGCTCGCGAGACTGAACTTGGTGTCGGCGTGGTATCCCCTATCTGGGTAGAAGCCCCGGCTGCAAAAGGTAAGCAGCTTGCCCCTGACCTCATCAAAGAAGCAGGCGTTCTCCGCATAGCGGATGCGGCCACCCTCCACCTGGTGGGACTGCAGCTTCATCCACGGCTCGGTCCACGTGGCGCCGTTGTCATCGCTGAAGCTGTCGGCGAAATCGTCATAGGTGTCCGAAGCATCCACCCAGCCATGGCGGTGCATGAGCAGGGGCTCGGTGGCGCTAAGGTAAGTCACGAAGCCGGGGAAGACGGGCCGGCCATCGCGGCCGGGCGTGTGTACGCGCTTGCTGAGTAGTCGCATGCGGCACGGTTTCGGCGACGGGGTCGGGGGGACCTTCAGATAGCACCAACGAAAAAGCCCCTCTCGCATGACGACAGCAGTAGTCACCCGGAGAGGGGCATGATGAACGGAGCTAGGCAGGGGTTTCTGCGGTGGCAACGGTCTCGGCGTTCTTTTCGAGGTCGAACTTCGTGACCTTGATCTCCCGTGGAACCGGGATCGGGTACTGCCGGTCGAAACACGCCGTGCAGAAGTTGCCCTTGGGCAGCCCCACGGCCTTGACCAGGTTCTTGAGGTCGAGGTATTCCAGCGAATCCGCGTTCAGGAAGTCCTGAATCTCGGGAACTGTCATCCGGGCAGCGATAAGCTCCTTGCGCCCGGCCGAGGTATCAATGCCGTAGAAGCACGGATACTTGATCGGGGGCGAGCTGATGCGCAGGTGGATCTCCCGCGCGCCAGCTTCGCGGAGCAGTTCGACCTCAGGCCCGGTGGTGGTCCCACGAACGATGGAATCGTCCACCACGATGACGCGGCGGCCGGCGAGGTTCTCGCGCAGTGGCGTCAGCTTCATTTTGACGCCAAGATCGCGCAGGCGCTGGTCAGGGGCGATGAAGGTGCGGAAAATGTAGCGGTTTTTGATCAGACCCTCACCATACGGTATCTTGGAGACCTGCGCATAGCCCATGGCATGCGGCAGCGCGCTCTCGGGCACCGGGATGACGAGGTCGGCATCCACGGGGGCCTGCTGAGCGAGCAGGTGGCCCATCCGCAGGCGGGACATGTAGACAGACTTGCCGTAGATGTGGCTGTCGGGGCGCGCGAAGTAGATGAACTCGAAGATGCAGCAGGAGCGACGGCCGGGGCTGACAGCCTGCAGCGAAGTCAGGCCATTGCTGTCGAGGGTGACGATCTCGCCGGGCTGAACCTCGCGGACGAACTCGGCGCCGATTACGTGCAGAGCGCACGTCTCAGAGGCGATTGCCCAGCCGCTACCATTGATCTGGCCCACCGAGAGCGGCCGGACCCCGTTGGGATCGCGGACGCCGAGGAGCTTGCCGGGGGCGAGGATGCCCAGGGAGTAGGCCCCGCGCATCTTCTTCATCGCCTCGGCGATGGCTTCCTCGATAGTGGCGGCGTCAACGCTCTCGATGAGCTTGACGATGACTTCGGTGTCGCTGGTGGCCTGGAATTCCACGCCGCGGGCTTCGAGATCATGGCGCAGGGCGGCGGTGTTGATTAGATTGCCATTGTGGGTCACGGCAAAGGGGCCGAATTTGCCCTCGCCCAGCATCGGCTGGGTGTTGACAAAGGTGTTGCCGCCGGTGGTTGAGTAGCGGACGTGGCCGACGGCTATGTCGCCGACCATGTCCTTGATGATCTGTTCGTTGAAGACCTGCGCAGCGAGGCCAAGGCCTTTGTGGTGGCGCAGCGTCTTGCCATCCCACACTGCCATGCCGCAACCTTCCTGGCCGCGGTGCTGCAGTGCGTACAAGCCGAAATAGGTGTAGTTAGCCACGTCAGAGCCGGGGGCATAGACACCGAATACGCCGCAGGCGTCGCGCCAGGCCTCATCGGACTGTTCGAAGGGGTGCGACAGAGATGCGGGAACGCATCTTCCGCTGCAAACGTGGCCGGAACCGCTGCAAGCGGTGCAATCAGACATAGGACAGAGTGCCTTTCCTGGATCAGATGCCGGGCGCGCGCACTAGAACTCCGCTTCCACCTTCTTCGCCTTCTCTTCTACCTTTGCTGCCATGCTCTGGCGCATGTTGCTGAGCCTCTCCGCGAGGTCCGGATCGCCAAGCGCCAGGATCTGTGCCGCGAGGATGCCCGCATTGCGGGCGCTGTTGATACCGACAGTGGCCACCGGGATGCCGGGAGGCATCTGCACGATGGCATAGAGCGCGTCCACGCCCTGCAGGGGCGACGCGTTTATGGGCACACCGATGATCGGCAGCGTGGTGAACGCCGCGAGCACGCCCGGAAGATGGGCGGCCATCCCCGCACCGGCGATGATGACCTTGATGCCGCGCTCGGCCGCCGTGCGGGCCCAGGCCGCGGCCCGGTCCGGAGTGCGGTGAGCCGAGGCGACAGTGGCCTCGTAGGAGATACCAAGTTCAGTCAGAGCAGCAGCCGCGTCCTTCATGATCGACGCGTCAGAGTCGCTACCCATTACAATGCCAACCAGTGCCATCAGCGTGTCCTCGCTGTAGGGCGGGGGCTCCGTACCCCGCCGGTCGTTATCTGTAACGCTGCCTGTCACCAAATGCGGCGGCGGGGTACGGAGCCCCCGCCCTACAGCAGCGCCCGCCAGCCGATGTCGCGGCGGTAGTACATGCCCTCAAAGCAAATCTTCTCGCAGGCGGCGTAGCCCCGCGCCTGAGCATCGCGAAGGGTGTCGCCAAGGGCTGTCACGCCCAGCACACGCCCGCCAGCGGTGACGACCTGGCCATCCTGCAAGGCGGTGCCGGCATGGAAGACCTTCACCGCCGGGTCCTCTTCCGCGGCCTCGATACCGCTGATGACCTTGCCCTTTTCGTACGCGCCCGGATAGCCGCCAGCGGCGATCACGATGCAGATGGCCGCCCGCGGGTCGTTTTCGATGGTGATCTGGTCCAGGCGTCCCTCCACCGTCGCCAGGAGCACCTCCAGCAGGTCACTCTTCAGGCGCGGCAGGACTACCTGAGTCTCAGGATCGCCAAAGCGGCAGTTATATTCAAGCGTTTCCGGGCCGCTCTCAGGTAGAATAATACCACCATACATCGTCCCGGTGTAGGGCGATCCTTCAGCGGCCATAGCGGCTACCGTAGGCTTGAGAATCGTGTCTACAATCCTGTTGAAAAGCGCATCATCCACCGCCGGGACAGGCGAGTAGCAGCCCATGCCGCCGGTGTTGTCGCCGGTGTCGCCCTCGCCAATGCGCTTGTGGTCCTGCGAGGGAACCATCGGCAGAACGGTCTTGCCGTCGGTGAAGACCTTAACGGAGCATTCCTGGCCGACAAGGCACTCCTCGATGACGATCCGCTCGCCAGAGCGACCGAATTCCCTATCGACAAGGCAGCGCTTGATGAAGTCCTCGGCCTCGGCGACCGTCGCCGCGACCTTGACGCCCTTGCCGAACGCGTCGCCATCGGCCTTGACGACGATCGGCGCGCCCTGCGCGCGAGCATAGGCCACCGCAGCGTCGAAATCCGTAAAGGCTTTGAAGCGCTTCTGGGAGATGTTGTACTTGGCGAGCAGCTCGTCGGTGAAGACCTTGCTGCCCTCGAGACGCGCCGCAGCGGCGGTGGGGCCGTAGATGGGCAGGCCGCGCCGTCGGAACTCGTCCACGATGCCGAGAATCAGCGGGCGCTCGGGCCCGACCACTGTGAGGTCAATGCTGTTTTCCTCGGCGAACTGCGCCAGACCAGCAACATCATCGGCCTTAATTGGGACGTTTTCAGCGTACTGGCTGGTTCCGGCGTTGCCGGGGGCGCAGTACAGCTTGGTGAGCAAGGGGCTTTGGGTGATCTTCCAGGTGAGGGTATGTTCGCGGCCACCGGAGCCAATAACGAGGACCTTCATGGGGCTTAGCCGCCCTCCTGCTGGTAGGCATCAATGTTCTCAAAAGTACGGTACTTGGGGTCGAACATCGTCTTCACGGTAGCCACGGGGCCATTGCGGTGCTTGGCGATGATGACCTCGGCGATGTTCGGCTCGTCGAGAGCCTGGCGGGCATCGGCCTGGGTGGTCTCTCCGCGGGAGACGGCCGAGTCCAACTCTTCCTTGCGCTTGTAGTAGATCGGCCGGTACAGGAAGCAGATGATGTCGGCCTCGGCTTCGATGGAGCCGCTTTCGGCGAGGTCAGACAGGATCGGCCGCTTGTCCTCGCGGCGCTCAACCGTGCGCGAGAGCTGTGACAGCGCCACGACGGGCACGTTGAGTTCACGGGCGAGGGACTTGAGGCTGCGGGCGATGTGCCCAATCTCCTGATGGCGACTCTCCCCGGGCTTGAAGCCAGGAGCCGTGCAAAGCTGCAGGTAATCCACGATTACGAGCCCGATGTCCACCTGGGTCTTGAGACGCCGGCACTTGGCCCGCAATTCCAGGATGGAGATGCCGGGGGTGTCATCAATGTAAATCGGCGCCTCGGGCAGGTAGGTGAGCGCCTGGGAGATGCGATCCCAATCGTCCTGCGGCGCAAGACCCGCCCGCAGCCGCCAGGAGTTGACGCGCGCCAGACCGCACAGCATCATCTCCGCAAGCTGCATTTTGGACATTTCGAGACTGAAAACCGCTACAGGGACCTGCCCGTGCAAAGCGGCGTGCATCCCGAGCGCATTGATTGCAAAGGAAGTTTTGCCCATTGAGGGGCGTCCGGCGACGATGATGAGGTCGCCGTTCTGCAGGCCGGAGGTCAGCCTGTTGATGTCATGAATGGCTGTGGGCGCGCCAGTGAGGGCCCCATGCTGGTGGAGTGCCTTGTCGAGCTTGTCGAAGGTCTCCTCGACGAGGTCGCCGATATGAGAGAAATCGCCGCTCATGCGCCGCTGCGCAATGTCGAAGATCATCTGCTCGGCGGTGTCGAGGGTCTCACCCACATCTTCGGGATTGTCAAACCCGAGTCCCTGAATCTCCGCCCCGGCCCTGATCAGGCGGCGCAGGACGGCCTTCTCCGCCACAATATTGGCGTACCGGGTTACATGGGCAGCAGTGGGGACCTCGCCAATAAGGGCCGTGAGGTACTCCCCGCCGCCGACCTCCTCAAGCTTGCCGTTGCGGCGCAACTCGGCGCTGACGGTCACGAGGTCAACCGGCTCGCTGCGGTTGTTGACCGTGACCATCGCCTGGCAGATGTCCCGGTGGTACATCCGGTAGAAGTCTTCGGGGGTAACGATCGCGAAGGCGCGAGCCGCCGCCTCTGGTTCAAGCAGAATCGACCCGAGCACCGCCTGTTCTGCATCGAGGTCCTGAGGCAGAAGAGGTTCGGCGGGCATATCAGCCGGCTGGTCGGTGCGACGCTGGGCCACTGCAGCAGCCTCCGGGGGCGGGAATCGGACTTTTGGGTCAGGAGAGCGATCAGGCGCGATCGCAACGTCAACGTCTGTGGAAGGGATCACTGATCCCAACGGCAATGAGGTTATCGCCTGTCGGGAAGATTACACCTTCCCGACAGGCGATTCAACTTCGAAGATACGAGCTGCGATCTACTCGCCGGCTTCTTCCTCGGCCTCTTCGGCCTCGGCCGGGGCTTCCTCGGCGGCAGCCTGCTCAGCCTCGGCGGCCTCAAGCTCCAGCGCGCGGAAGGCTTCCTCGGCCGCCAGCGACTTCTCTGAGACTACGCGCACGGACAACTGCGCCGCTACATCCTTGTAAACGCGCGCGGTGACCAGATAGTTGCCGGTCTCGCGGATCGGCTCGGGGATGTCGAGATCGCGCTTGTCGAGCTTGAGCCCGATCTGTGCGGCGGCGGCATCAGCGATCTGCTGCGTGGTCACAGTCCCGTGGAGCTTGGTGCCCTCGCCGGCGACGTGCTTGACCACGATGGTCTTGTCGCGCAATTCCTCGGCCATCTGCTGCGCGGCATCGCGCTTCTCAGTGTCGCGGCGCTCGATGGCCCCCTTGCGCATCTCGAGGTCCTTCAGTGCGCCCTTGCTGGCCACCGCGGCGAGATTCCGCGGGATCAGATAGTTACGCGCGTAACCGTCGGCGACTTTCAGGATGTCACCCTCGTGCCCAACCCTGTCCACATCTTTGAGAAGAATAACCTGCATCTGCAATCCTCCAAGTCGGTACGCCGCAAAGCGGCGATGCTGTCTGTCTATATTCGGGGCCGATTCCCCTCGAAGTAGGCAATATCAGTACGTCAGGCGGCGTCAGGGCTTCGTGCGGTAGCGGTAGCCCAGGAATGGGTCGCCACCTTCGCCGATGCCGTCCAGGCCAAACAGCAGGTCAGATTGCGGGCCCACACGGTAGATGCCGCGCAGAGTGCCTGTCAGATCATTCGGATCCCGCAATTCGGCTTCCCATCCCAGCCGGCTATCCGGGTGAAGGTCGTATCCGACACCCAGCTTGTTGCCGAAGATACCGGCCCTGGCCCGACCGTTCCCGGTCGGGAATGACTTCTGTAGGTTCAGCCGCTCGGCATCTCCGACGTCACGGATGCCAACACGCCAGAAGTCGTTACGGTTCGTCCCGTACTGCAGGTCCACGTCCACATCGCCACGCAGGCCGCCGTGCTGGGCCCCCTCCAGCGACGCCCGCGGCCATACCTCTTCCGGCCTGATGATCCGCGTGACCTTCGTCACCCGCTCCATCGTCTCATCCACGCGCTCGAGGCTCTTCTCCGCCCTGGCAATCGCCTTGGCCCCGGTCTCGGCCGCCTGGCGCGTCGCCGCGACCGTGGCGGTGACGTCGCCGGTGAACTTCGGGTCTGTCAGCACATCCTCGTACGTCGCTGTAATCTTGGCGACACTTGCCGCGGCCTCTTTCAGACGCGTGACCGCCTCGCGGATATCGGCGCCGACAGTGCCGTCACCCAGTATCTTCTCAGCCTGAGACGTCATGCTGGCCAGGCTCTCTGTCGACTTCTGCAGGTTGTCCAGCGCCCCCTGGATCTTCTCCCGCGTCGCCGGGTCGGCCAGCACCTTGCCGATGTTATCGCTCATCGCCACGAGGTCCTGGCTGGCGTCGCGGACGTTGCCACTGGCCACCGCAAGGTCACGCGGGACGGGCGAGGTCGCTAACACGTGCCTTACAAGCTGCGCGGTGCTCTGCACTGATGCCGAAGCGTTCTTCAGGTTCCTGGCCATCGCCGCGACATCAGGACCGGCCTTCGCGGCACTCTGGGTCAGGATGTTCGCCAGCCTGATTGCCTGGGAGGCCACGGTGTCGGCCTTGTGCGTCGCCGCCATGACATTGATCAGGATCTGCTTGAAGGCCTGAGTGTTGAAGTCCGTAGCGACGACACCAGTTATCGACTTCAGGGCCGATCGGGCTTCCTGCACCAGTTTGCGGGCCTCGGTTGTCAGTTCCTCCAACCCCGAAGCCCCACCACCGCTGACGGCGGCCCCGTTTTTCAGTCGTAGCCTGGGCACGTCGTTCAGGCGCTGCACATCGACAAACTTATCCCCCAAGAGCGCGCCCTGTTGGATCACAAACTGATCGGTGTCGTACAGAGCCACATCGCGCATAATGGCCATGCGGACGGCAGCCGGCTTCTTCGGGTAGTCGCGGTGGGTCTCCAACAGCACGTCAACCACCCGGCCGATTTTCACGCCTGCAAAGCGCACTTCCGATCCCTCAGGCAGGCCGTGCACGTTCTAAAAGTACGCGGTAATAGTATAGCTGCGCGCGCGGTTCCAGAAATCGCCGAGGTATAGCGCAATGCCGCCGACCAGAAGGACGGCGATCAGAAAGAACATTCCTACTTTGGCTTCTGCCGACAAGCGGCTCACCCCGGTCGGGTATTGACCTTGCGTCTGTGCCCTCTGGCGCTTCCCCGGGCTGGTTATACTGTAATTGGACCCTCAACGCTGCCGCTGATGAACTGCTTCACAACCGGATGCGGCGAGGCCTGCAGTTGCTGCGGCGTATCGCACTGAACGGCCTTGCCCTGATACAGCATCATTACCCGGTCCGCGTACGTGAACAGATGCTCCACATCATGGGTCACCACGATGGAGCTGACCCCGAAGGCATCGCGCAACTTGACGATTAGGCTGTCGATGGTCGCCGCCAAAACAGGGTCGAGCCCACTGGTCGGCTCGTCGTAGAGCACGACCTCCGGCTCCGTGGACAGCGCCCGGGCGATGGATACGCGCTTGCGCATGCCTCCCGACAGCTCCGCGGGCATCAGGTGGTCGTTACCGCTCATGCCCACGACTTCGAGGTAGTGCGCCACTTTCTCGCGGATGGCCTCGTCAGGCACATGCCGCCGCCGCAGCCCAAAGGCCACATTCTCATACACGGAGAGCGAGTCAAAGAGCGCCGAATACTGAAAGCTCATGCCCATCCGCAGGCGAACGGCATTGAGAGCTTCCTCATCAAGCTGGGTCACGTCTTGCCCGTTGACAAGGATGTGTCCGCTCTGGGGCCGGAGCAGGCCCATTATGCACCGCAAAAGCGTGCTCTTACCGGCCCCCGAAAGCCCCATCACGCCAAATATCTCGCGATGATTGAGCTTGAAGCTGATACCATCGAGCACGGGCCGCTGCTCGATCACGCACACAAGGTCCCGCACCTCAATCAGAGGCTCTCCGCTGATAGGTGGGCAGGAACCTGCGCTGTCATTACTCTGTGCTACTTGCATGGGAGCGGGCAACGCCTTAGCCCGGATACACAATCGCTGTAAGTATCAGATTGGCCCCGTAGATGAGCATGATGCAGTAGACCACCGTGCGCGTCACGGCCCGGCCTACTTCCTCGGAAGCCATACGGCAGGTCAAGCCTTGATGGCAGCCCACCACCGCGATGATCACGGCGAAGGCAAAGGTCTTAAGAATGCCACCCACCACCGTCCAGGCATGGAGGTTGGTGGGAATGTTGGTGAAGTAGGTGACCTCGTTGATCATCGGGCTCGTCACGGCCATCAGGTAGCCGCCCATGACGCCGATGAAGTCGCCAATGAGAGCAAGGATGGGCACCATGATCAGGCACGCCAACAGGCGGGGCACGACCAGATAGTGTATCGGGTCCGTCGCCAGCGCCCGCAGCGCGTCAATCTGCTCAGTGACCTTCATGGTCCCAAGCTCGGCCGCCATCGCCGAACCAGCCCGCGCCGACACCACTACTCCCGTCAGCACCGGACCGAGTTCGCGAGCCATGCTCTCGGCAACCAGCCAACCTACCAGACTGCCAACGCCAAGCCTGCCGGCCTGCTGGGCCGCATGATACGCCAGGACCATACCAGAAAAGACCATCGTGACGGCGACGATTGGGAGCGAGTCAATCCCGATCTGTGCCATCTGATTGAAGGTCTCGTACCGCTCGCCGCGGCGATGCGCGATGCCGCGAACTGACTGCCAAAGCAGGATGGAGATCTGGCCGAAGAAGCCCAAAAAGGCAAGCACGCGCTGGCCCAGCGTCCTCGTGAGCTGCAGCACCGAAGGCACCTCAAAAGCGAGGAAGAAACGCCATCCTCTGCCAAGAGCGATTATACAAGAGCGCAAGGCAGACCGTCAAGGACGGGCGGCTGCGCCCGAAACGCGCCCCCGCTGCCACGCGACGCCCCAGCCCCCGACACGCTACCACAGCCTGTCAACGCAAAGTAGAAATGTCCCTCTATCTGCCAGCTAGAAATGTCCCTTTGTAGGACTTGCGCCAGGGGTGGTCGGAGGCGGGTTGGTGGCCTGTCGGCTTGTGCACCCTTGGCTGGGGGGCC
>JBDKRC010000135.1:0-24257 GCA_039683575.1 Armatimonadia bacterium
GCAAGCCGAACAGCGGGCCAGTGCCACCGCTGTCGGGCGCGGGCCCGTCCCCCGCCGCTCGTGCTGTCGAAGACAACGGCCGGCGGGGTACGAGCCCCCGCCCTACAGACGGAGTCGGGCGAGACGAGCGACCTGCAGGGATGAGGTTGGCGAGGGCGGGACGGCGGGGTACGAGCCCCCGCCCTACAGACGGAGTCGGGCGAGAGGCCCGAACTGCGAAGCTGCTGGGGGGCATCATGGCTGCAACTCCTTGTTGGGCCCGTACACGTTCTGGTAGACCTTCGTGTTGCCCTTCGACCCCACCGTTTCGGCTGCGGGCGCGGCGAACCAGTTGTGGTGGATTTCGGCGCCCTGGCTGGGGACGCCACGGATGACCACGGCCCGGCGCTTGGGGTCCTGGAAGGTGTTGTGGTGGATGTATATCCAGTCGCCGGCGATGTCGGTGCCGTCGCCGCGGTCGCTGCCGCCGTGCATGTCGAAGCGGTGGCTCGTGGCGTTCTGCCCCACGAGGTTCCACGAAGCCTCGTAGCAGTCACCCGGCGAGCCCGAAGAGGCGATGTCGTGACGGCACCAGTCGAACTTGTTGGCCGTAATGAAGCAGTTCGCGCGCCCGGTGGACACGCCGTAGCCGTAGCCGGAAAGCTGGCAGTGGTGGATGTCGTTGTGGTGGATATAGACGTTCCCCCCGCCCCCCACTCCGATGCCGACGAGGTTCCAGTTGTAGATCTCGCAGTTGTCCACGGTGCAGTTGTGGTGGGCCATCGTCATGCACTGGGACATCTGTGCGATGCGCTCGGGGCCGGAATAGGGACCCTCGAAGCGCAGACCAGTGACCCGGACGTCGTCGCCGCCGCTTTGCAGGAGGGGTCTGATCGCCATGCTCTTAGTGAACAGGCGCGCGCCGAGGGAGCCGTTGAGGCCGCGGGTGCCGGCGAGGGTGACACCGGAGGGGATGGTGAGGCCCTGTTGGGTGCCGGTGTCGATTTCCACGCCATCGGGGAGGAAGATGACCTGTCCGGCTTTGGCAGCCTTGAGGGCCGCGAGGAGCTCGTCGAGGGTGCGGACGGTGAAGTCGCCGGAGGTCTTGATATCGCGATAGCCCGCCCCACCGCCGATGGGGTCGCCGGTAGGGTTGGCCTCACAGCCGAAGGTTTCCGGCTCCTGGGCAAGGGCGAGGGTGAGCAGGGATAGGGCGAACAGGATCGCCGTCGCGAGCGTTCTCAGCGGCATTACCGGCCTCCTCATCACACCCCGCAGAGGGTGGGGGCAGGTGCGCGTTCAGGGGTGAGACTGTCTGCGTGTATGTTACCGCCGCGCCTGGTTGGAGTTCCCGCCTGGGAAGACTGACCGCACTATGGCTAAGGGAATCTTCAACGAAAATCAGGGATTCTCCGATTTGCTTCCACATCATCTTCATATAGTCTGGTTATGGAAACAGTGGGCAGAGAGTCGGGGCTGGCGCGGATACTGGCGTTCTCGTAATCACCGCTTTCATCGCACGAACTATGGAAGGAAATGGCGCTCCATGCCTTCGGTCGTCATCTGCCCCTCCCGCAACCCCAGGGCCGCACACTTCCTCGCGCGTCTTCTCACCGGGAATCCTGACTTCACCGTGAGTGTGGCACCCCGCTGCAAGCGCGATCCCGGTCAGGTCACCGAAGAGCCCGACGCAGTGCTCCTGCTGACGGGTTTTCCTGACCGAGCTGATCAGGTCTACATCAAATCAACCCGGCGACTCTACCCGTCAACGTGTCTGATCGTGCTCAGCCTCTATGACAGCGCCCATTTCGTCCGCTCGCTACTCATGGCAGGGGCCAACGCCTTCGTCCCCCTCGAGTATGCGGTGGAGCGGCTGCCTGAGCTGATTCGCCAGGCCGCCGCCGCACCGCATACCGTGCTGCATTTCCCTGCTAATCACGACTCTGACGCGATAGCGGGCAGTTGACGACGCAGCTTTCCACGCCGCAGCGGTGATGTCCCTGCACGGTGTCGAACTGCTCGAACCCCTTGGCCAGCGCCTCGGCCGTGATCTCCTCGGGCGGGAAGATGTCCTTGTCCACACCCATGTGCTTGAAGCCGTCCCCACCCATGAGCGCATAGCGCGCGCACCAGTCACAGCGCTTCTGGTCGAGGCGATGGAACTTGATGGGCTGGCCTTCGAGCGATACCGCGATCTCGTCGAGGTAGGCCTCAGGCGGGCAGGCGGTCATACAGGTGTCGCAGCCGGCGCAGGAGCCGAGGAGGCTCTGGAAGTCGAGCAGGTCATCGGCCTTCAGCGGCGCGTCGGTGATGACGCTCACGTAGCGCATGTTCGTCCCGAAGTCCTCGGTGGCGACGAACCCGCCCTTGGTGATCGCGCCCAAACCTGCCGCGACCGCGGCGAAGCGGTTGCTGAAGGCGTTGCGCTGCGGGCCGCGGGGATTGGCCGAGATCGAGCCGGTAGCCATCAGGTCCATCGTGATCTCCGCCTTGTACCCGCGGGCACTAAGCCACTTGACCATGGACAGGGCCTTCTCGCGCAGGATCCACTGCACGACATACTGCGCGAAGACGTAGGGGCCGACGACCTCAGCCGGCGGCTGGGCCACGCGGCGGGTGGTCGCGGCGGGGATGCGCAGGCCGAGAACTACCACTGACTGGGCGTCGGGCAGATAGTCGTACGCGTCCTTGACCTGCCGCGTCTCCTCGACCACTTCAGCCTCGAACTCCAGCCACATTTTGCCTTTGTTGGTCACGCCGAAGGTCTTCTCGCCGTCGAAGATCGGCGCCAGTTGCTTCTTCAGCTCGGCCAGACGCGCCGGCGAGGCGATGCCCACCTGATCGCAGCCGAAGGCCTCGGCGGCCTGCTTGAGCGCGCGGGTGAGGTTCTTGGGCTGCTGTAGGGCGGGGGCTCGTACCCCGCCGTCGGGGGTCTTCGCGGGGTCATCCGCCACCAGCGGCGCGCTGGTCAGGAAGGTCGCCGTCAGGGCTTCCCAGCCTTCGGGGGCCATTTTGTCCGTCACCGCCGCCATGGCTGACTGCGGCAGGTCGGAGCAGACGACGACGCTATAGCCGAGGTCCTCGAGCTTGCGCGCGCCGAGATAGGATTCGCGGCTGGCAAAGTACGCGCCAGCGGTCCAGACCTCTCCGTGGCTGTTGCCCTTGGGAATGAGCACGCCCATCGTCACGGCACGGATTGCGTCGGGCAGGCGCTCCTGGAAGTCGAAGCTCATGGCCTGCATGGCGGCTTCATCGTGCACCAGCACGAAGTCTATGCCCGAGGCTAGCGCCTTGGCGGTCATCTCTTCCTGGACGTAGCGCGGCATCTCCCACTCGAAGCTGCCCGGCGTGCCGACTTGCTCGTCCCGGGCGTAGATCCGCTTGCGGCGCGGGGCGTTGGTGTATTCCTTGTCAAAGTAGCGCAGGTGCGGCGGCAGGCAGTGGCGCAGGCAGCTACCCATCTCGCCGCCGCGCAGGCCCTTCTCGCGGATGGTCTGGATGATCTTCTCTTCGGTCACCACCTCCGGCTTGGGCAGGTCGAGGTCCACGCCGAAGTGCTCGCCCCACGAGCAGCGCCACAGGCTCTTCTTGGCCTTGTTGTACTTGCGGCCCTCGATCTCGATGTACTCCAGCCCGTCCACTTCCTCAGAGAGCGCCCCCGACAGGCAGTGCTTCACACACTGGTTGCAGTTGTCGCACAGGGTGTTGCCGGGCAGGAGCGGCGTGGGATCGAGCTCGGCGGTGGTGATGATCGAGACAAAGCGGTTGCGGGGGCCGAACTCGGGGCTCATGGAGATGCCATGATAGCCGAGTTCAGTCAGGCCGGCGGCGACGGCGGAGTAGATGTGTGACATGTCCGGCGCGAAGACCGCGCTGAGGCCCTTGTAGTTGCGGTAGCGCCAGATGTTGCTGGCGGCGATGGGGATGGCCTCGTAGCCGAGATCCTCGAGGTGCCGGGCCATCTCGTAGGAGATGTGGTCGAGGTGGGTGTTCATGAGGCCCTGCACCGCATACGGGCCCATGTCCTGCGGGTGCTTACGCCCGCCCATCTCGACGCAGCCGTCGGGATGATGCAGCGCGCAGACGACGACTGACCTGGCCTCCGGGAAGATTCCCTTCGGGCTCATCATCAGCGGCGCGTTGTCGTAACGCTCGATGTTAGCCACCCCTACCAGGTCTGCCCCCAAGCCGAAAGCGTAGCTCTTCACTAACCCGGTCAGTTGCGATTGCATGGCGATTCATGGTCTCCTGATGGTATCAAGGCTTGATCTTGCGGCGAGTGTAGCACAGCGCCGCTACGGCCAGAAGGCACGGGTTGCTGTTTCTTATTGGACAAAATGCTGGTAAAGACGCAGGTATGGCGCTCCCAAGGCCGAAACAGCCGGCATGCGTACTGATGAAGCCAGGCCTGCCGAGTTGCCCCTGCCCCCTGCCGGGCTGGCGGGGCAGCTCTCGTTCTCGTTCTACTGGGCCCGCGAGTATGATCCCGAGCCCGGCTGGACCTTCATCCCGCCCAAGCGCCGGCCCTACGCAACGCTGTGGCTGATCCGCGACGGCGAGCTTGTGGTTGACACCGGGTCAGAGACCGGCACTTGCGGCCCGGGGACGCTGGTAGCCTGGCCGCCGGGGGCCGTCCGCGAGGCCGAGAATCGGCTGGACCATCCAGCACTTCTCTACACGATATCGTTCAACCTGCAGGTCTGGGGCGAATTGGATTTCTTCCGGCTGTACCGCGTGCCGCCATTTCACCGGGTAGCGGACTTCGAGGCTTTCGACGAGCCGTGCGCGGCGCTGGTGAAGGAGCTGACCACCTACGACGCTGTCACGCTCGTGGCGGAGGGCTGGGCGCGGGTACTGGTGGGGAGGTGGCTGGGGGAGTTGGAGCAGACCAGGGCCTTGCAGCCCGCGGCGGGCGTGGATGAGCGCCTGTCGGAGGTGCTGGCGGCGATTGAGGGGGATCTGGCCGGGGATTGGAGTCTGCAGCGGCTCGCGGAGATGATGCGCCTGAGCAAGGTGCGGATGCGGGAACTCTTCGTGCGGGCGGTGGGCCTGCCGCCGCTGCGGTATATCACGCTGCGGCGCATTGACCACGCGCGGGGGTTGCTGCGGGATACCGACCTGACGTCGGCGGAAGTCGCGCGGCGGTGCGGGTATGAGGATCCGGGGTATTTCAGCAGGATGTTCCATCGGATAGCCGGGATGCAGCCGTCGGTCTACCGGGAGCAGGCGCGGTTCCGGCGGGACTGACGCGGCTACTCAGACTGCCGCAGTACCTGTAGAAAGGCCTCGCCGTACCTGGCCAGTTTGACCTCTCCCACACCCTTGACCTCCAGCATCTCCTCCGGCGTGCGTGGCTGCCGCTGCGCCATGTCGCGGAGGGTGGCATCGGCGAAGACCTGGAACGCGGGGACGCGCTTCTGTCGCGCCAGTTCCAGCCGCAGCGCCCGGAGACGTTCAAAGAGCGCTTCCGACCCAGCGCGCGGTCTCGCCCCCGTGGGCGCGTTGGCGACGTCTACGTCGCGGGGTACCCTTGTCCGCGTGGCGGCAGCAGGTTCACTCTTCGCCCTCTGCAACACCACCTCGCGCTCGCCTCGCAAGACCTCCGCACCCTGCTGGTTCAGCCGGAAGGTGCGAAAGCCGTCCTCCCTGACATCCACGAGTTCCTGTGCAATGAGTTGTGTGAACACCGACCGCCACTGCTGCTCGGAGAGATCGCGGCCTGCGCCGTAGCTCCCTAGGCCAGCATGGCCGTTTTCCAGCACCTTGCGGTCACGGCTGCCCCTGAGTACGTTCGTCAGGTGCGCTGAGCCGAACATCTGGCCGGTCTCGAAGATGCACAGGAGGGCCTTCTGGGCCACCGTGGTCGCGGGCCAGTCTTCCTGCTCGCTGCCGTCGTTGCCGAGACAGGTATCACAGTTGCCGCACTGGTCAGGGAGGTTTTCGCCGAAGTAGCGCAAGAGCAGCCGGCGGCGGCATTCGGCGGTCTCGCAGAAGCGCGCCATGGCCTGCAGCTTCTTCTTCTCGACCTTCTGAAACTCCGGTTCCGCCTCGCCGCTTTCAATCAGCTTACGCATCAGGACGACGTCACCCACGCCGAAGGTCATCCAGGCGGTGGCCGGGAGGCCGTCGCGCCCCGCGCGCCCGGTCTGCTGGTGGTACTCCTCAATGCTGCGCGGCATGTCCATGTGGGCCACGAAGCGCACGTCCGGCTTGTCGATCCCCATCCCGAAGGCAATTGTAGCGGCGACGATTGCTCCCGGCTCGTCGAGGAAGCGCTGCTGGTTCACCCGGCGCTCGGCGTCATCCATCCCGGCGTGGTAGGGAATGGCGTTGAAGCCGCACTCGCGCAGGTACTCGGCAGTGGCGTCCACAGACTTGCGGGTGAGACGATACACGATGCCTGAGGCGCCGGGCTCCTGTCCGCGCAGAAAACCGACGAGTTGGCGCTTCCAGTTCGTTTTGGGGGTCACGAGATAGCGGATGTTGGGGCGGTCAAACCCACCCACGAACATGCCCTTTTCCGGCAACTCCAGCCGCTTGAGGATCTCCGCGCGGGTTTGCAGGTCGGCGGTGGCAGTGAGCGCCAGGCGCGGCACACCGGGGTAGCGCTCCTTGAGCACGTGCAATTGCAGGTATTCGGGGCGGAAGTTGTGGCCCCACTGGGATACGCAGTGGGCCTCGTCGATAGCAAAGAGGGCCAGTTCGACCTGATCCAGCGCCTTAAGGAAGCCCTCCATCATGAGGCGCTCGGGCGAGACATAGAGCAGATCAAGCTCCCGCGCCATCATCTTGTGCTTGACGTCCCACGCCTCGGCGTTCGTCAGCATCGAGTTCAGGTGAGCCGCCCGCACGCCCAGACTTTGCAGGCGCGCTACCTGGTCCTGCATGAGGGCGATCAGTGGGGAGACCACAATGCCGAGGCCGGGACGCACGATGGCCGGAATCTGGTAGCAGAGCGATTTGCCACTGCCGGTGGGCATGAGCAGGAGGGCGTCCTTGCCCGCGAGGACGTGGTCAATAACCGGCTCCTGAAGGCCGCGGAAGCTCTGATAGCCGAAGACGTTGCGGAGAATGTCGAGAGGTTGCTGCAAAACGGACCCCGTGAAAAACATGAGCATCCACCCGAAGAAGAGGTGGATGCTCATTATACTCTTTAGCGCGTGGTAGGCACACTCCGTGTGCCGGGATTCGCTCGATGATTCCGGCACACGGAGTGTGCCTACCACGCGGACAGGCGGCGCTACAACTCCTCAAACGGCCTGATCGGCACGAACTTGCGCTCGTCGAGGCTCTCGCGGGTGGCGATGCCGATGGAGGCGCTGTCGTAGCCGGCTTTGGCGTCGCACAGCGGGTCGCGGCCTTCGCGGCAGGCCCTGGCGAAATCGGCCAGCAGTGCCGGGTCGGCGCCACCGTGGCCGGTATCGCGGCTGGGCCGCTCGCGGCGCTGGTCGCGGTTGCCAAAGCGCTGCGTCACTTCGACGTAGGCTACGCCGGTGTCGTGGTTGGCCTCGACATCAAGCTGGGCTTTGCTCCCGAACAGGGTCAGGTGGATGCCATAGTAGGGCGCGAAGTGTATCTCGTGGTAGCTGCCCACCACGCCCGAGGCATACTCGATGTTGACGAGGTTCACATCCTCCACATCCGCGGCCACTGACCAGACGCAGAAGTCCTGGTTGGTCTCGAGGTCCACGCCGGGCGGGTCCAGGCGGTAGGTGTGGCCGTGGGAGTGGACGCAGGTCTCTCGCTCGTCGCAGTCGCGGCAGTGCTTGTCCGCGGGGGCGTTTCCGCCGAAGACCTTCCGCGCGCCGACGGCGCTGACCCACGCGGGGCTGGAGCCCATGAACCAGTTGAGCAGGTCCAGACCGTGCACGCCCTTTTGCAGCACGAGGCTCACAACGTTCTCTTTGGACCGCGTCTTATCACGGGCGAAGAACTGACTCTTGTCCCGGCCCACGTACTCGGCCAGATAGCCTGTCAGCACTTCACCAATCTCGCCGGAGTCGATGATGGCTCGCACGCGCTTCCACAGCGACGAGTGGCGCAGTTCCAGGAAGGTCCCGACGGTCAGCCCGGTCTCGCGGCGCAGCCGGGCGATCTCGGCCATGTCGGCGAAACTCTGCGCGAGCGGCTTTTCGATCAGCACATGCTTGCCGTTGGTAAGCGCCTCACGGGCGTTCCCGGCATGGAAGCGGTCGCCGGTGCCGACCAGCACGGCCTCGATGTCGGCTTCATTGCACATGGCCTCGCCGGAGGTATACAGCGGCAGGTCAGGGTAGAGCTGGCGGGCGATATCCAGCGCCTGCGGGTTCATATCGGCAATGGCGCAAAGCTCGGTCTCGGCGCCCTCATTGGCCATCCGGGCCAGCCAGAAGCCACGGGGGCCGAGACCTACTACGCCGCATTTCAGTGGTTGCATGGGTTCATTCCTTACGTGATCTTGAACTGCGTGAGTCTGAGATTGAGGTCGTCGATGCTTAGGAACTCGACCTCAAGGTCATCGTATCTGCGTCGGAAACTGGGGGCTACATCGGGTCCGACAACCCAGTTCAATCCTCCCGGATAGACCTTTCTGAAAGCGAACAGGCTTTGGGGCTCGAAAGTCGCCACTGATCGCTTGCATTCCATGGCGATGAGGGGAGCCTGAGGGTGAGCCAGGACGAAGTCCACTTCATGGCCACGCTTGTCGCGCCAGTAGTTCACCTGCGGATAGGCGATGCGGGCATTTAGCTCGTTGAGAACGTAGTGCTCCCAGAGCAGGCCAAAGTCCTCGGGACGCAGTTGGTTCCAGCCGCGGAAGTGACGAACGAAGCCAGTGTCAAAGGCGTATACCTTTGGAGCCGATGTTATCTCCGTGGCGCGGTATGTCGAGTACGGCCGGACCAGGTGCACCACCTGGGTAGTCTCAAGCACTTCGAGGTAGTTGCGGCCCGTGGTGTGGCTGATGCTCGCCTGCTTTGCCAACCTGTTCAGCGAGAGAATCCCGCCGCTTTGCACGAAGAGCAGTTGTAGCAGTTGGCGGAAACCATCCCGCCGCTCCAGCCGGAACAACTCCTGCACATCGCGCGCCCAGTAGGAATCTAGCCATTGCTCGTAGTCGAGAGCCGGCAAGTCCTTGCTCAGGAAGAAGGGGGGAAGCCCGCCCAGGCGAAGCCGGTGATCGAGATCGGTCTGCTCGAAGTCCCGGAGGTCCTGGCTCATCATCGGCGTAAGCCAGACCTCGGCTTTGCGGCCGGTGAGCGTATCACGGAATTTCCTCGAAGCGCCCAGGGTAGACGAACCGGTAGCCAGGACTTTGACGCCAGGATAGTGGTCAGCCGCGATCTTCAGCAGTTCCGAGGGGTTATCAAGGCGTTGGACTTCATCCAGGACAACCCGCTTGCCCACCAAACCGGCTAGGAAGCCCTCGGGGTCTGCCAGCGCCTGCCTGACCCGTGGCAGTTCACAGTCAAGGTACTCAGTGTCAGCAAGACTCTGGCACAGAACGGTCTTGCCCACACGACGCACGCCGTATAGCCAGACAACGTTACGCCGTTGCCAAGCCTCTTCGACCCGGTTGATCCAGTATTTTCTGTACCACATGCAATCAGTATTGCAAATAGTGCTACTTTTTGCAATACTAATTGCAATTAGTAAGAACTAACGTTCGGACGGCTTCTTCACCCAGTCCTTCTCCCCATACAACCCAATCCCGTCAGTCTTGATCGGCGTAAACCCCAGCCGCAGCGCCGGGGAGCCCTTCTGGAGGCGGAAGTCGTGGGCTTCGGCGTCCACGAACAGCGGGTCGGCCACCACCGACTGCACGTCCCGCCCCTCGGCCTGCCACCGCTCGAAGTTCATCCCATCGAACAGCAACTCCGGCCCTGAGGCGTTCCAGTACAGGTTGCGCTCCATGCTGTAGTTGTTGTTGCTCCACTGCCCGCCCAGCACTTGCGGGTTCGTGCAATGGACGATATTGCGCTCGAAGGTGAAGGAGCGGTGGTCCTCCTGGCGCGTGCGCGAGACCTGCATCTGCGGTGACAGGGCGAAGATGTTGTTCTGGATCACGTTCTCCCGCCCATAGTGCTGGTGGAAGCCGCCCGTTTTGCAGTTGTAGCAGATGTTGTTCTCGATCAGGATGTGGGTACTGCCCTCGTCCGGATAGATCCCCCAGCCGCCGTACATGACTGACTCGAGATCGTGGATCAGGTTGTACCGCAGCACCGTTCCCGGAGAGATGCCGAGCGTGTAGATGCCGCCCATGTCGCTGAGCTGGCCCTTGCCGAGGTCGTGGATGTGGTTGTACTCGATCACGTTGTGGCTGGCGCTGCTGGGCGCGTAGCCCCACGACCACCCGACGGAGACGCCAGTATAGTAGAAGTCACAGATTTCGCAATGACTGACGGTGTTGGAACTGCTGCGCAGGATGATCACGCCCACGCCAGCGGGGAACACGTGGCCGCCATCGTGAATGTAGCAGTTGTCTATCACATTGTGTGCGGTAGCCAACTCTGCCTTGTCCACCGAGCAGGTCTCCCCCACCTTGATCCCGCCGGCGCCGAGGTCGTGGATTTCGCACTGCCGGATCGCATTGTCCCGGCAGCCGCGCTCCAACCAGACCCCGTACTTGCCGCAGTGGGCCAGTTCGCACTGCTCGATGGTGCAGTTGAGCATCCCTCGCCCGAAGACCGCCCCGCCCAGGAACACCGCTGCCTGTCCGTCGGCCTCGCCCTTGCCCGGGATGTCCCAATCGGCATGGCGGAGCGACAGCCCCTTCAGCATGACATGCCGCACGTACTCCTGCTTGGCGGGGTTGCCCCGGAAGACCACCAACTCCTGCAGCGCCGGCGCCACCACTTCGGCGGTCTCGAAGTTCCCGCCGGGTAGCGGCCAGTAGTGCAGTAGGCCGGTGGCGCGGTCCAGGTACCATTCCCCCGGCTCGTCCAGAAACTCCCGCGCGTTCTCGAGATAGTACCGCTGCTCGGCCTCCCAGTACCCCGTCGGCCAGTGCGCCGGGGCGGTGAAGAAGGCCAGCCTCTTTCGCGTGTCGAGCCGCTCGATCCAGTGCAGCGACGAGGTCCACGAGTGGTACAGGAACACATTCACGTCATCGAGGTTGCCAAACCGCTTCAGGTCGCCCTCGTTGAAGCTCATCAGCCCGCAGGCGGCCTTGTTGCCGCGCAAGCCGTGGGGCTCTTCATTGCCCGGTGGTCGTCCGGCGGTCTTGAGATAGCCTGTATTGGGGTGGCGCGCCCGCGTGGCGCGCTTACCGTTCACAAAAAGCTGGTGGAAGTACCACTTGCCCTCGCGCACGCCAGGCACTTCTGCGGTCCAGACCCCGTCCTCACCCTTCTTCCAGCCTGAAATGGCCCGCCCACCGCTCAGCACGGGGTGCTCTCCGGGATACGCTGCATAGGTGACCGGCGCCTCGGCTGTGCCCGAGTCCTCGGGCCGGAACACCAGCGGCCGGCCCAGTGAGTAGTCTCCCCCGCGGATCAGCACTGTAACGGGCGCGCGGCTATCGCCGGCGGTCGCCAGCAACTCCCGCACCGCCTTTTGCGCCCGCGCGACCGTGGCGAAGGGGCCGTCCTTGCCAT
The DNA here is from genome assembly GCA_039683575.1 of Armatimonadia bacterium. Classification (GTDB taxonomy): domain Bacteria; phylum Armatimonadota; class Zipacnadia; order Zipacnadales; family UBA11051; genus JAJFUB01. The sequence continues at coordinate 11,553 of JBDKRC010000135.1, forward strand.
CAGATGACGGGGCAGGCAAGGTCCCGGACCAGTAATCACGCCCCCTGGTCGAGACGAAGAAATTCGCGGTGACGTCATTCATGTCGCTCAACTCCTCATCCACAAGCTTTGGCCCGCACTGTTAGCTTCCACTTCCCGCCTGCGATCCCCTCTTGACCTGCAGTAACCGTGAGTGTAGCCTGTGTTGGTCTGAGCACGGAATGCTGAACTTCCCTGCTTCTCACCGGCTTTCGGCCGTGGTATAATCGCGTTTGTGAGGGTGGGTAGATCACGGGCAGGCCCCACTGCCCGTCTGAAGGGAACGATGTCTGTGTATTCAGAGAAAGTACTGGAGCATTTCCGCGAGCCGCGTAATGTCGGCGAGCTTGAAGACGCCGATGCCGTCGGCGATGTTGGCAACCCCAAGTGCGGCGACATGATGCGCATCACGATGAAGATCGACCCGGAGACCGAGAAGATCGAGGACATCCGGTTCAAGACCTTCGGTTGCGGCGCCGCTATTGCCGTCAGTTCGATGCTCACCGAGCTAGTCAAGGGCAAGACGCTTGAAGAGGCCCTGGCCGTGGACAATAAGACGGTAGTGGACGAACTGGGCGGCCTGCCGCCGGTCAAGATGCACTGCTCGGTTTTGGGCGAGCAGGGCATTGTCGCGGCCTTGCAGGACTATTACAGCAAGCACCCCGAAAAGACGCCCCCGGCCGAACTGGTCGAAAAGGCCAAGTTCCTCGAAGGCGTCGATCCGCACGCCGACGAGCATGCATAGACCCTGGAAGTCCCAAATACAACAAGCCCCTGCAAACGCAGGGGCTTGTTTCGTTTTGCGGCAGGTGTCCATGGGAGCAGCGGGAATATGTCACGATGCGCCTGAGCTACACTCTCCTGCCCTTGTGTCTGGCACTTCTGTCCCCCTGCCTCCACGCCGACACACTCACTCCGCCGCTGAGCCCCGGTCAGGAGCCCCAGTGGCACTTCGCCGCCGGCGCCTGGCGCTTCACCGCCGAGGGCACGCTTGAGCAGACCAATGCGTCCCGCCGCTCTGCCGCGATCCTCCGCAGCCCGGCCTACGGCAACCTGCGCCTCAGCGCGGACTTCAGAATCGCCCCCGTCGGCAGTGGCGTCCGCGCCGCCGCCGTCATCTTTGGGGCTACGGGAACGCTCTCGTACCACTGGCTCCACCTCGATACGAAGTTCCACCAGCTCATCCTCACCCGCTCAACTCCGAAGAACACGTGGATCGAGGTCGCCCGCCGCCGCTGTCCCACGCTCACCGACGACACCTGGCACAATCTGGTCGTCGAGGCCCGTGACGGTGCGGTGAAGGTTCTGTTGGACGGTCGGGAAGCATTGCAGGCCCCCCTTGCCGAGCCTGCTGCCGGATACGTCGGCTTCGGCACCAGCCAGGGACAGGTTGCCTTCCGCAACCTGAAGCTCGAGGGAGACGTGGTCAAGATGGCACAACTCAAGGACGAACAGCCGCCGTTCCGCATCATCTCCCACGGGGAAGCTGCGGGGACCTACCAGGCCTTTCCCGATGCCTGCCGGCTGAAGAATGGCGACATCATGGCGGTCTTCTACGGCGGCTATGGCCATGTGTCGCTGCCGAATGACGAGTGGCCCAGGGGTGGGCGCGTCTGCACCGTCCGCTCCTCGGACGAGGGGCGCACCTGGACCACCCCAGCGGTCCTCTACGATGACCCGCTGGACAACCGCGACCCGCATATCGCCCAACTCAGTGACGGCACGCTGGTGTGCAGCTTCTTCAACTACTGGCGCGAGGACGGCAAGACGCGGTACCACTGCCTGCTGGCGCACTCCACGGATGGCGGGAAGACGTGGGAGCAGCAGGGACAGGTGGTAACGCCGATTGGTTGGGCGGTGTCAGCCCCCGTACGCGAGATGCCCGACGGGACGCTCATACTGGGGGTCTACGGCGAGGGGCCACATGGCTCGTTCGGTGGCGTGATCCGCTCCACCGACCACGGCAAGACCTGGAGCGCCCCCATCCCCATCGGCGAAGAAGCCCGCCTGCCCCTCGATGCGGAGACTGACGTCATCTTGCTCAAGGACAAGACGCTCTACGCCGCCCTGCGCAGCAGCAAGGTCAACATGCACTACGCCACCAGCCCCGACCTCGGCCTGACGTGGTCGGCGGTCAAGGACATCGGCTTCAAGGCCCACGCGCCGCATTTCACGCGCCTGAGCACCGGCGAGATACTCATGACCCACCGCATACCCGAGACCGCCCTGCACGTCAGCCGCGACGAAGCCCAGACGTGGGAGGGGCCGTATGTGCTCGATACGGTAGGCGGGGCCTACCCGGCGACGGTTGAACTGAAGGATGGGACGATTCTGGGGATCTACTACGAGGAGGGCGAGGGTAGCGCGATTCGCGCCCTGCGCTTCAGGCTGAAGGCCGACGGGATCGAGCCGCTGAGCCTGGATAAGTAACGAGAACCAACAGCGAAACCAATCCGAGCGCCATCAGCATCAGGCCGACGCGCCACGGACGCGGATGGTAGCTGAAGATCACTTCGTGGCAGCCTGCCCTCACCGCCACCGCCTTCAGGCCATAGTTGGCACGCAGCAGCCGCGCGGGCAGGCCATCGACAGTAACCTCCCACCCTGGATACCACGCATCCGCCAGCACCGCCAGCGCCGGGCGGAAGGCCTCTACGGTCACTCTGACGCGATAGGTATCTTCCCCAACCACCGAGGCCGTCCCGGCCGGGCCCGGTTGCGTCAGCCCCTCGACTGCCCCCTCGACCACAGCCTGCCCGTAGGGCTGAAAGTCCCGCTGCTTGATGATCTGCATCTGGGCCTCGGCGTTTGGGGCGCTGATCGCCTGCCCGACCAGCCACGCGCGCGGGTGAGCGGGTTCATAGCGCCAGACGCTCGTTTCGCCCTCCCACACCCGCTTCAGCGCCGGGTCCTGCACCTTCCCCGGCGTCACGATGAACTGCGCCCCCACGAGCGCGTGGAAGCGCTTCATGCGCTCCAGTGGCGTCCCTACGCGCTCGATGGTCTCCTCGCTGGTATTCACCTGTCCGGTGATCGCCTGCACCATGTATGCCTGGTACTGGTTCCACATCTGCAGCGTCGCCGGGGTGACAATCCCCTGCTTGTAGCCGTCGCTATAGCGCACGTCAAAGAGCGTGCCATAGGCGGGCCGTAGCTGCGAGCGGTAGCCCTCGGTATACATCCACTCCCCGCCGGGACGCTGTTCACTGGCAGGCACAGCGGCAACCAGTTCCCGCGGCACGCTCACCATCCGCCCCGAGCCAATCACCCGCGCGCTCTCCGGCGGCTGCACGTAGTAGGCGCGACCGACCACGGGGTTGGTAACCTGCCAAAAGTGCCAAAGCGGGCCCAGCAGCGCGACCACGAGCAGCATCAGGAGCACTCTCTGCAAGGAGTTCCGCCCGGGCCTCTGCGCGGCCACCCATACACAGACCACGACGAGCGCCGCCACCAGCACCACCGGCTGCCACCCGATGAGCGAGTTGTACATCGCCGCCGCCGTGTTCTTCAGCGGCAGGGCCAGCCCCGGGTGCCCCGGCAGGACCAGGCTGCCCCCCTCCGCGCCGAAGGTCATCCACAGCGAGAACAGCGCAAATATCACCAGTCCCGCCAGTCCGAGCGCCGCCTTCGTCGCCACCTGCCGCTGCCGTTCGGTCGCCTGCGGCAGCCACTGCACCGCCATCGACACCAGCAGCCCCACTGCGAACATGGGCAGCAGCGTCCAGCGCCCCATGGCCCGGAAGCCGCCCACGAGAGGCAGTCGCGCCAGCACCGCATACACCGGGTTCCCGGCCCACACCAGCGACGCGCCGACGACCAAGAGCACCAGGGCGAACAGCCATCCACGGCGCCGCCAGCCAACGATCAGCCCGACCAGTCCCAACAGCAGCGGCGCGCCACCCACATACGCGGAGGTCTCATGGAAGAACGCCTCCCCGCCGATGACATTGGCGCGAACCGTTCCAAAGATGTCCGGCAGCAGCACCCGCGCCACATCGCGCAGCTCAAAGGCATAGCTCTGCATCCAGCTCAACTGGTCAATCTGCGTCCCAAGCTCCCGCTTGATCTCGCGAGCCAGTTCAAGCGTTGGCAGGACCTGTGGGGCGATGAGAAGACCGGCAACGAGGGCGGCGACCAGAATCCCAACCAGGACTGGCCGCGCGCGGGGATTCTTCGCTTCGCTCAGAATGACAGGCTGGCGCCCGCCCCCACCCTTTGCATCCTGCCTCCCCCCATTGTCATCCTGAGGAGCGCCGTTTGCGACGAAGGATCTCTCCCCCACCAGCACCCACACCGCCAGCGTGAACATGATCATCAGGAAGATCTGCGGGTGGCTGGACAGAAACGCCAGCGCCACCTCCAGCCCGAGCAGCCCCCAGCAGCGCCAGCTTCCCCTCCGCAGCGCCGTCTGCAGCACGCCCAGCGCGAGCGGGAGGTGCGCCGCAGCCGTCACGAAGTTGTAGTGGATCAAGTGCCCCGCCTGATAGCCGCTGAACGCGTATACTCCCGCGCCGATCACCGCCGCCGCCCGTCCCATCCCCAGGTTCCGCGCCACCCACATGAAGCCCGCCAGCGCCAGCGCCAGGTGCAGCCAGTAGCAGCAGTGCAGCGCCGTCATCCACGGCAGGAGGCGGAAGACCACGAGATGTATCGGATACAGCCCACCCGACTGCCCCGTCGCCAGGGCCGGCAGCCCGCAGTACTGCCGCGCGTCCCACAGATACAGGTCGCCCGCCCGCAGCGTCTCGCCCAGCGCCCGGTATTGGGGGTATACAAACAACTGCGCATCATCGCGCACCAGCGGCCGCCCAAGCAGGAGCGTCTGCCACATGAACGCCAGCGGCAGCAGCACGACAATCGCCCCAAGCAGCAGTTTGCGCCCTCGCATGGTCAGGTAATTCGCGTTTTCGCGCTCCCAATCCTCTTCGCGCGAAGGTACGCGCCCTCCGGCCGTCGAAGTGGCCTGCTTCACGTCAGTCTCGGAGGATGGTTATGGCCTATCGTGTCGCCTTCGTGGGTACCGGCGGGATCTCCCGCACCCACGCCAAGTACTACGTAGACAACCCGGCCACGGACATCGTGGCCGCCTGCGATATAGACCCCGAAAAGCTCAGGGGCTTTCGCGAGCAGTTCGACGTCCCGGCCGGCTATGAGGATTACCGTGAACTGCTTGAGCGCGAGAAGCCGGATATCGTCAGCATCTGCACATGGCATGGCACCCACTCGGAGATCGCCGTCGCGGCGGCCGAGGCGGGTGTGAAGGGCATTCTGTCCGAGAAACCCATGGGCCGGGACTTGCGCGAGGCCAGGGCCATGGTGGAGGCCGCAGAGGCCAACGGCGCAAAGCTCGCCATCCACCACCAGTTGCGTTTCGCCGGGTCGTACTGCGCCGCCCGGCAGGCCGTCGCTGAGGGCAAGATCGGCAGCCCCCTGTGCCTCTTCTGGCGCACTGGTGGCGGGCTGCTCAACAACGGCTGCCACGGGATCGACCTCTTCCGCTGGCTGACCGGCGAACCCGAGTGGACCGCAGTCATGGGCCAGGTAGAGCGCCTGAGCAACCGCTACGAGCGCGGCCTGCCCGCCGAGGACAAGGCCGCCGGGATCATCCGCTTCGAGGGCGGGCATGAGCTGGTGCTGGAAGTGGACATGCTGGGCGAGGACCGCGCGGAGACAACGTACCGGCTCTTCGGACCCGAGGGCATAGTCGAGATCAACGTCCGCACCGCCACTTTGCTCTCTACCGACCAGAAGGGTCGCCAGGAACTGCCCCCCATCCCGCAGCCCACGCCACTTGAGGAACTCATCACGTGGATCGAGGGCGGCCCCGAGCACCGCGACTCCGGCCGCCGCTCCCTCAAGACCGAAGAGATCATGATGGCGATCTATGAATCCTCCCGCCTCCGCGCGTACATCCACCCGCCCTTCGACAAGCTGGAAAGCCCGCTGTTCGAGATGGTAGCCGACGGCACGTTGGCCGTGGACGAGCCCGCCTACGACATCCGCAGCGAAGCGGCGCTGAAGTATGAGATGGACCGGGGGTAATCGCGCCGTTCGCCGGGACCGCCGACAGAAATGGGGGCTGACCCCAATTTCCATCTCCAGGCCCCACCACCCAATCTGGTCGCACGGGAAATTGGGGTCTGTACCCATTTCTGGTCTTGTGATACCGCCGCCACCGGAAAACGGGTACAGACACCATATTCGCATGACAGTTAGTGGATAATGTCAGGCCAGGTTGCGAAAATGGTGTCAGTCCCCATTTTCCTCGTTTGCCGCTAGTCCAAAAGGAATTCTGACCAATGCCCAACCCAATCAACATCACCCTCGTCGGCACCAATAACTTCGCGGGCAGCCACCTCGGCTCCATCCGTCGTATGGAGGAGGAGGGCCTTGCGAAGCAGGTCGGCGCCGTGATCCGCCGCCCGGACGTGTATGCGGACAAGGTAGCCGAGTTCCAGGCACGCGGCATCACTGTCTACAACTCGTATGCCGAGATGCTCGAAAGGGAGCAAGGCCGCACCCAACTCGTGTCCCTGCCCGTGGCCATTCCCGACCATGCCGAGACCACCATCGCCGCGCTCGAAGCCGGCTACGATGTCCTGCTCGAGAAGCCCCCGGCACCTGTGATCCAGCAGATTGACGCGATGCTCGAGGCCGAGAAGCGCACCGGGCATTTCTGCTGCGTGGGCTTTCAGAACCAGTCCAAGTGCACCGTCCGCGCCATCAAGCGCGCCCTGGGCGAGGGCAGGTTCGGCGACCTGCAGCGCATCAACGTCATGGCCGAGTGGATCCGCCCCGACAGCTATTACGAGCGCAACGCCTGGGCGGGCAAGGTCATGTTCGAGGGCAAGTACTGCCTCGACGGCCCGACCTGCAATGCCCTCGCGCATTATCTCTTCAATGCCCTCTACTGGGCCTCACCCGAATGGGGCAAGGCCGCCGAGCCCACCTCCGTGCGCGGCGAACTCTACCACGCCCATCCCATCGACAGCGTCGATACCAGCGCCCTCGCCGTGCACACCGACACCGGCGTGGATATCACGTACCTGACCACCCTCGCCGGCTGGTCGAATCGCGGCCCCTTCAGCCGCCTCATCGGCACGAAGGCCACCTGCGACTGGGCCATCAGCGGCGATGCCACCGTCACATACGCCGACGGCCGCCAGGAGGTCATCGCCGACGACGGCAGCCGCGAACATGACGAGGTCTTCCGCAACTGCATCAAGTACCTGCAGGGCGAGGCCGAGGAACTGAACTGCCCGCTCGCGATGACCCGCCCGTACGTGCTGGCGCTCAATGGCGCCTGGGAATCATCCGGCGGCCCGCGTGACATCCCGGCCGAATCCGTCACCCGCGAGCCGAAGGACAACTCGATCTTCACGGGCCTCAACGGCATCCCCGAGCTACTCGACGAGTGCTACAATGCGGGCAAGCTCTACAGCGACGCAGGAGCACCGTGGGCGGTCGCAACCAGGCCCTTCGACCTGAAGGGCTACAGAGAGTTCGCTATGGCGTTCTGAACACTGGTCTTTACAAAGTATCATCTTGGTTGTATCATGGTTTCATACCAAAGGAGGTATGGGCCAATGAATCTGTCAGTTCTGACACCCAAGGAAGTCGCAGATGCACTCAAAGTCGACGAAGAAGTCATATTGGAGCTCATGGACCGTGGCGAACTGCGTGGGTTCCAAGCTGGCCACCTGTGGCGTACAACCCAGCAGTTTGTTGAGCAGTTCATCCAAGATCAAACCAAGCCCGAACCACAACATGTCAAAGCTAATCAGTCTGAGTCGAGGCCTGAGCAGGCTGACGAGAAGATGGGAGACCTACGCTCAGGCTGGGACCGCATCGACGGCGGCTTCAGGTTCGGTTGGCCGAACATGGACGAGGAAGTGTTCGACGTGGCTTTCGCCCGCATTGTGCGGCGGAAAGGACGTAACATCCCTCTGGTCATAGGAATTGGCGACCGTCGCGCCGCCGGACGAGTGCGCCGCCGGGCGGTCGTGTTCTGGGGTGTCCACCCCGGAACCAAGAGCCCTCTGGTCGAGTTTGCTGGGGCGAACGACTTTGACGACACGAAGCTGATGGCCTCCGTTATCAAGGTTGACGGGCGAAGGCACCTGGCACCCGCTGATGACCTTCCCGAGCAGTACGTCGACGCCGACCTTCCCATCGGCGTATACAACCACGTCGTTACCGGCCCGCGCGCGTGGGACAGCCAGGCCGTACTAGCACGCGAGGACCAACTTGAGGTCATGGCGACGCACGCCCTGATCAGAGCCCAGCAGAAGGGACTTCTTTGATGCCAGCGCTGAAGCGCGCGGGAGGCGCACTCTGTGTGCTTCCCGCGCGAAGGTGACCATGAACGACCTCAACGACCTCTGGACTCGCGCCGCCGACCTCTACGGCGACCGCACCGCCGTCATCTTCGAGGATCAGCGCTACACTTACGGCGACCTCGACGCCCTGATCCGCGCCTTCGCCGCGAGCCTGCCCTCCCTCGGCGTCGGGCCCGGCGACCGCGTGGCGCTTGTCTTGCCCAACTGCCTGCACTCCATCGTGTGCTATCTCGGCATCATCCGCGCCGGAGCCATCGCGCTGCCCCTCAACATCCGCCTGAAGCCCTCCGAGATGCGGTTCATGTTCGAGGACGCCGCGCCAAAGGCCGTCATCGCCCACCACACCCTTCGCGAGCAGGTCAACGAGGCGCTCGACGGCCTCCCCTCTATCCCCCGCCTCGGGGTTGGGTTTGAGGATGAGCAATACACCTCCATTGACCGCGTAGTGCGGGCGTCTCGCCCGCATCCGGCCGAGGATGCCACCAACCCACAGCCTGCGGGCGAGACGCCCGCACTACGCGAGGACGACACCGCCGCCATCATCTACACATCCGGCACCACTGGCCTGCCCAAGGGCGCGATGATCACGCACGGAAACGTGCTCTTCAACATAACCGCCACCATCGCGGGCCACGGCTTCCGCGCCGACGACATCCATCTGCTCATCGTCCCGCTCTTTCATGTCACGGGCCTGAACACCATCATGCCGACGGCGTTCTACCAGGGCGCGACGCTCGTGGTCTCAGGCGATCCCAACCCCACAAACGTAGTCGCTCTCATCGAGCGCCATAGCTGCACCACGGTCTTCACCGTCCCCACGACCGCCATCCTGCTGGTGCAGACACCCGGCATTGCCGACCACCCGCTCCCGAGCCTGCGCCTGATCGCCTATTCCGGCGCACCCATGCCCGTCCGCGCCATCTCCCGCCTGCGCGAGCTATTCCCGGACAAGCTGCTTCACAACTTCTTTGGGCTCACCGAGACCACGTCATGCACCTCGGTCCTCCCCAGCGACCAGGCCCTCCTGCGCCCCGAGTCCATCGGCCGTCTAGTCCCGGGCCTGCAGGCCAGGATCGTGGATGAGGAGGGCAACGCACTCGCTCCCGGCCTCGTCGGCGAACTACTCATCAAGGGCCCCAGCATCGTCAAGGGCTACTACAACCGCCCTGAAGCCACCGCCGAGGCCATCGTGGACGGCTGGCTGCACACGGGCGACACCGCCTTCATCGACCCCGAGGGCTTCATCTTCCTGCAGGGCCGCAAGAAGGAGATGCTCATCGTCGCGGGAGAGAATGTCTACCCCGTCGAGGTTGAGAACGTCCTCACCCGCCACCCCGCCGTCGCCGAAGCCGCTGTCATTGGCGAGCCCCACCCGATCTTCGGCGAGGTCGTCAAGGCTGTGGTAGTCCTCCGCGCCGGCGAAGAGCCAAACCCGCGCGACCTCAAGCGCTACTGCGCCGAGCAACTCGCCAGCTACAAGGTGCCGCAGACCTTCGAGTTCCGCGACGCCCTACCCCGCAACCCGTCGGGCAAGGTCGTGAAGCGCGCACTCAAAGACGCCCCTTGACGCTCACACCTCCACGCGTGGTATCATGTCGTCGCGGCCCACGACTGCGCGAAGGGACCATCTTCAACGCGTGGTAGGCATACTCCGTATGCCGGACCCAGTTGACCCATCGCTGACCAGTTCCGGCATACGGAGTATGCCTACCACGCGCAGAGGGATGCCTTCCCGTTCTGCCTGTTTTCTGTCTTCTGCTTTCGCGGTTCAGGCAATCAACCATGTCCCACCACATCCGCGTCCTGCATACCCCCACCCGCGCTGACCTTGAGCGCGAGATGCGCCGCGCCGGCTCCACCGAGACCGGCGTGCAGATCATGGCCCCCAAGGGGCTGCGCCTCGCCGTCCGTATCGAAAACCTCCGGGGCAAGGCCGCGTCGCTGCTCAAGCAGATGGCGCTCAGCGTTGGGGCCGAGGCCTGTGTCTCGGACCGCGTCGCCGCTTTTGATGACACCCCCGCTCCTGTGGTGGTCGTCGGCGATCTGCGCCACTTTGCCCGTCTCTGCCCGCGCCTGCGCATGGAACCCTTCGGCCTGCCCGCCGTCGCCGACGAACTCCAGCGCGTGGTGGAACTCGCCCAGTCCGGCCCGCTCCCGGTCCGCTGCGGCGCGCGCCAACTCGTCTTCGACCACTCGCTGGTCATGGGCATCATCAACACCACGCCGGACTCCTTCTCCGGCGACGGCCTCAGCGCCAATGTCGAGGCCGCCGTCGCCCAGGGCCAGGCTTTCGCCGCCGCGGGGGCTGATATCCTCGACATCGGCGGCGAGTCCACCCGCCCCGGCAGCGATTCCATCACCGTCGAGGAGGAACTCGCGCGCATCGTCCCGACCATCGAGGCCCTCGCTGCCCAGGTTGACCTCCCGCTCTCCGTGGACACTTACCGGCCCGAGGTCGCCCGCGCGGCCCTGCAGGCGGGCGCCACGATCATCAACGACATCTGGGGCCTGCGCCAGCCGGGGATGGTGGAGTTAGCCGCCGAGACCGGCGCCGCCGTCTGTATCATGCACATGCAGGGCGTCCCCCGCGACATGCAACACCAGCCGCACTACGAGGACGTCATCACCGAAGTCTACGCCTTCCTCGCCGAGCGCATGGAAGCCGCCATCGCCGCCGGCATTGCCGAGTCGCAGATCATCCTCGACCCCGGCTTCGGCTTCGGCAAGAGCGTGGAGCACAACCTGGAACTCGTCCGTCGGTTAGCCGAGTTCCGCAGCCTCGGCCGCCCGATACTGCTCGGCGTCTCCCGCAAGCGCACCATCGGCGAGATCACCGGCAAGCCCGTCGCAGAGCGCGTGATGGGCACCGCCGCCCTCTGCGCCCTCGGCCTGGCCAACGGCGCCAACCTCATCCGCGTCCACGACGTCCCGGAGATGGTTGACGTAGCCGGCACAGTAGACGCCACTCTCAAATCATAGTCTCTCATCCTGCCCATCTGCCGTTATCCTGCTCCCGAAATTGGTTGTCATTCTGAGCGAAGCGAAGAATCCCCTGGTTGGCGACCGAGATTCTTCGCTTCGCTCAGAATGACAGAGGCGTGCGAAGGATTTTGATTCATTTAGGGTGCCGGATAATCCGGCACGACGACTGTCCATCCTGACAAGCTCTTCCCCATGCAACCCACCAACCTGCGCCCAATCAAAGACGCCCTGCGCCGCGAGATCACTACCCTCCGCGACGCTCTCTCGCCCGCTGACCGCGCCGCCAAAAGTGCCGCCATCGCCGCGCGCCTGCTTGACCTTCCGGACCTCATCGAGGCCGAGTGCGTCATGCTCTACAGCAGCTTCCGCTCCGAGGTAGAGACGCCCAACCTGATCGCCACCCTCCTCGCGCAGGGCAAGTCGGTCGTCCTGCCGAAGGTCAACCGCCAGACGCGGACGCTGGACCTGTACGCCATCATGGACCTCGAAGCCGACACCGCGCCGGGGCCCTGGTGCATCAAGGAGCCGGTTCCGGCCCGCACCGAGGCTGTCTCGCCGCGCGATCTGGACTTCATAATCGTCCCCGGCGTGGCTTTCGATGGGCAGGGACACCGCTGCGGCTACGGCGGCGGCTACTACGACGACCTCCTCGCGCGCCTGAGGCCCCGCCTGGAGCCGGAGCAGGTCGTAGCCGCGGCTTTCGAACTCCAGATCGTCCCGCAGGTCCCATGGCGTCCCAAGGACATCCCGGTGCCATACATTGCCACCGAAACCCGGCTCATTCGCGCCCACGACGCCTAGTGAAAGGTCCTAACGCCATGTACCGCGACCGCATCCGCCTCACCAACATGACCTTTTACGGCCATCACGGCGTCGAGGACTCTGAACGCCGCCTCGGCGGCCGCTTCGCCATGGACCTCGAACTGGTCCGCGACCTAGGCCGCGCCGGCCAGACCGATGACCTGACCCAGACGGTGGACTACAAGGCCGTCTATGAGTTGGTCCGGCACACGGAGGCAGCGCGCGGCTACCTGCTCATGGAGGCCCTGGCCTACGATGTGGCCATGGCGATTCTGCGCGAGTTTGAGGTGGACGAGGTCACGGTGCGGGTGCGCAAGCAAAGCGTACCGCTGGGGGGCTTGGTGGATCATGCCGAGGTGGAAATGACGCGCCGCAAGGGTGAGGTGTAGACACCTGCCGCAGGGCCCTGGGCCGCCGCGTCGCGGTGATTGCGGACCGGTTAGAGGGCATGCCGCAGCGGTGGCCGTCCCTGCGCCAGTGAGTACCAGGCCAATGGCCGCAGGCAGCGCTATCGGACTATGGCCGGAATCGTACAACAGAGGCGACCCGTATGCGTAGCCAAGCA
>JBDKRC010000136.1:0-25002 GCA_039683575.1 Armatimonadia bacterium
GTCATTGTCTTGGGTTCCTTGTGGTTTGTAGTTTGTCGGACAACCACATACTACGGTAGTGCCGAGCGGTAAGCAATAGGGGAAATGATTAAGCTTTGTTTATTCGCCTCCTGCGGGTAGCATGTAGTACAGACATGGCAGGACAACCACTCAAACGACAACTCCTAACGCAGATCCAACTGTATGGGGGCGTCGACAAGATCGTCGATGAAGTGGCCTCCGGGGCCACCCTGTGCAGCGTGGCGAAGACTCTGGGCGTAACCCGGACCTTCCTCAGCCAGACGCTCAACAAAGACCCCGACACGAACCGGCGGCTATTGGAGGCGCGCAAATTGGCCGCCGCCGCCTGGGCCGACCAGACACTGGAGATTGCCGACAGCAACACAGTAGACGACGAACGCGTTGCCAAGCTGCGCATCGACACCGGGCGGTGGATGGCCGGTCGCGCCGATCCGGGCGAGTATGGTGACCAGAAGGGGCCGACAGTCTTGATCAGCCTCAACGCGCAGCACCTTCAAGCGCTCCAGATCGTGGAGGCGACTGCCGCCCGAACAGTACCCGGCACGCACCGGGCTGACGCTGCGCTTGTGCCCGAGACGTCGCCGCCCTCGGCCTGCCCGGGCCTGCCCGGGCCTGCGGGCCGCAGCCCTCGACCCCGCCGAACAGGGCGTCGAAGTGGGTGCCGATGCCCCGACGCAGCCAACAGCGCAGCCAACCGAAGCCGATGCATCCAGGTAACTCACTGATGCGCCAGGGGTTAGCGCCCTCCCCCCTCGGGGTAGCGCATGCTCATCGAGCAGGGGAGGGCATCGAAGGCCCCTTTCCCTCGACCAGTCAATGGTCGTTGCAACGATCATCGTCGCCATAGGAACCGACCTCCGAAGGCCCCCCTCGACCGGGGGGCGGGGGGCATCCGTACAGAGACGTAGGTACTTAGGGACGGATTCAACCCCTGAAAAATCAAGGACATAAAAGGCCCTCCCGAGAAAAAATTTGAAACACTCTGACGAATTTCGAGCGTACTTCGAAGCGGTTGCTAAATACCTTCGGGATGAACTCCCCCTGAGTCACTACCGGTGCCTATTCGAGTACAGCGGGGAACCCTTGACGGTCGATCTGCCGGGTGGTGGGGGTATCCGTGACGCCCTCTTCCAGACCGAGTCCGACCCGATATACCGCTGGGTGAAAATCACCGCATCCCCCTTCGCGCAAGAGCGCTTTTGGGACCAAGGGGATATCGAAGTCCTCGCCGAAACAATCCTGCACGAATTGCTTCATGCGGTCACGGACGAGGTGGCCAACCTGGCACTGTCCGCGGTCGGCCCCAAGGAGGCGCCGTTCATCTCGGCCGCGATCGAACGCCAGACCGTAGCGCTGACTTCCTGCTTCAAGGATTTGCTTCCGAGGGGTTGGTGGCTACCGGAGAACGTCCTTTGAGCGACTCGGCACATAAACCGCAGGAGGTCTGGCTCGAGTTCATCCGGCGATACAGGGACGACCCTGTGGGGTTTTGTCAGAACATCCTGAAGGTTGACCCGGACAAGTGGCAGAAGCGCTTCCTGGGGGCCGTGGCGGCCGGCAAAAGGCGCATCACGGCCCGGTCGGGGCATGGCGTTGGCAAGTCGACCACTGTGGCCTGGGCCGCCATCTGGTACATCACGACGCGCTTTCCGGTCAAGGTTGTTGTGACCGCGCCCACATCGGGGCAGTTGTTCGACGCGCTCTTCGCCGAGATCAAGCGCTGGATGCGCATTCTGCCGCCGGTGCTCAACGACCTGTTCGATATCAAGGCCGAACGAATTGAACTCAAGGCGGCGCCGACTGAGTCTTTCATATCCGCCAGAACGAGCCGAGCCGAGCAGCCCGAAGCCCTTCAGGGGGTCCATGCCGAATACGTCATGCTTGTGGCCGACGAAGCGTCTGGTATCCCCGAGGCCGTGTTCGAAGCTGCCGCCGGCAGTATGTCCGGGCACAACGCGGTAACTCTTCTCCTGGGCAACCCGGTGCGAAGCACAGGGTTTTTCTACGACACCCACCACCGGCTCGCGGCCGACTGGGAGAGATTCCACATTTCCTGCTTCGATTCTCCTCGCGTCAGCGCGGACTACATCCAGGACATGAAGACCCGATACGGGGAGGAGTCGAATGCCTTCCGAATTCGCGTCCTCGGAGAATTCCCGCTTGCAGACGACGACACTGTGATCCCGATGGAGCTGATCGAATCGGCACTTCACAGGGACATCGTCGAGTCCCCCTGGGCGCCGGAAGTGTGGGGTCTCGATGTGGCCAGGTTCGGGTCGGATTCCTGCTCGCTTGCAAAGCGTACCGGCGGCACACTTCACCCGATTCGCTCCTGGCGGGGGCTCGACCTCATGCAGACCGCCGGGTTCATCAAGCACGAGTACGACGACGCCAAGAAGAAGCCGGCCGAGATCCTTGTCGACGTCATCGGGATGGGCGGCGGCGTAGTCGATCGGTTGAAAGAACAAGGCCTGCCAGTGCGCGGGATCAACGTGGGTGAATCCCCGTCGACCGGGCAGAAGTACGCGAACCTGCGCGCCGAACTCTGGTTTGCGATGCGCGAGTGGTTTGATGCGAAGGCCTGCCGCATACCCAAAGACGACATTTTGACCGCGGAGCTTGCGGCAGTCCGGTATTCCTTCACTTCGAACGGCAAGATCAAAGCCGAGTCGAAGGATCAGATCAAAAAACGGCTGCGCGGGTCGAGCCCCGACAGGGCCGACTCTCTGGCGCTCACTTTCGCGTCCACCGCCGCCTCGCTGGCCGGCAGTGCTCGCCCCAAGAACAAGCCTCTGAAGCGAAATCTCAAGGGAATCGTGTAGCGAAGGCAACATGGAAGACGCAATGCCCCTCGAACTCAGTACGGATCCTCTCGAATACCCCGAAGCCCAGCCGGAAGGCCCCGAGCCTCTCGACAACGAGCGAGTCCAGGCGATCGTTCAAGGCTACTACGACGCAGCGGCTGACTTCGTTGAATCCGAGATCGGCCCCGATCGCGCGAAGATGGGCCGGTATTACCGGGGGGAGCCCTTCGGAAACGAAGAAGAAGGGCGCAGCCAGGTGGTCTCGAGGGACGTTCGGGACACCGTCATCGCGATCATGCCGAGCCTGATGCGCGTTTTCTTCGGACCCGAGAAGGTGGTTGAGTTCTCGCCTCGGAGTGCAGAAGACATCCCCCTGGCGGAGCAGGCGACCGACCTGGTCAACTACGTTGTGCGAGAGGACAACCCTGGTTTCCTCGAGTTCTATTCCTGGTTCAAAGACGCCCTGAACGGCAAAGTCGGCGTCGTGAAGGTCTACTGGGACGAACGTCGGGAGACGACCCAGGAGACGGTCACAGGTCTGAACGAAGAGAGCGTGGCCATCCTGATGGCGGAGACCGAGGGCCAGCCGGATGTGCGCCTCGACCTGAGGCAGGCGCCCGACGGGTCGATCGACGGGACGATCGTGCGAACGCGCAGCAACGGCAAGGCCAGATTCGCTGCGATCCCGCCGGAAGAGTTCCTGATCCACCCTGACGCCAAAGACGTCGACAGTGCGCGCTACTGCGCACACAGGACCTACCTGACGGTGAGCGACCTGGTTGCGATGGGATATTCTCACGAGCAGGTTCTCGACGCGGCGGAGGCCAGCAGGGACCCGAACGAGTTTGGTGAAGAGGCCACAGCGCGCAACCGCTGGGTCGGCGTTGCGGACAACGGCGATGGGGAAGACCCGAGCTCCTCGCCGGTGCTCTACATCGAGCATTTCGTTCTGATCGATGCGGACGGTGACGGTGTCGCCGAGCTGCACAAAATCTGCACCATCGGGAGCGCACTCGGGGTTGTCGCTGACGAAGTCACCGACATCCGCCCGTTTGCATATCTGTGCCCCGATCCCGAGCCGCATGAGATGTTCGGGACGAGCGTTGCCGAGGTCGTCGCGGACATCCAGCTCATCAAGAGCGCCGTCCTGCGCGAAGTCCTGAATTCGCTGACCCTCGCGGTCACCCCTCGCAGCGCAGTTGTTGAGGGCAAGGTGAATATGGCGGACGTGCTGAGTAACGAACTCGGCGGTGTCGTTCGCATGGAAGCCCCGGGGATGGTTCAGCCCCTGGTCACGCCCTTTGTGGGCAAGGACGCGTTCCCCGTCATTCAGTACTTGGACGAGGTCAAGCAGGACCGCACAGGGATCTCAAAGGCGGCCGCCGGCCTCGACCCGGATGCACTCCAGAGCTCAACGAAGGCGGCCGTTGCCGCGACGATCACAGCCGCGAACCAGCACATTGAGTTGATCGCGCGCATCTTCGCGGAAGTGGGCGTGAAACCCCTCTACCGCAAGATCATCCACCTGATGGCGCAGCACCAGGAAACCCCGCGCATGCTGAAGCTGCGCAATACCTGGGTTGAGGTCTCGCCTTCTGCCTGGGCCATCGATCGCGACATCAAAGTCCTGATCGGGGTCGGAGAAGGCACCACAGAGACGCGCATCTCGACCCTCATGGGTCTCGCCGGCAAGATGGAAGCGATCTTCACCAACCTCGGCGTGACGAACCCGCTGGTGCATCTGAGCAACTACCGCGAGGTGCTCAAGCGGATCCTCGAGCTCTCAGGTTTCGAGGAAGTCGACAAATACCTGCAACCGATCGACCCGGCAACGGAAGGGCAGGAGCAGCCCCCACCGGACGAGCAGGCGGCCGAGAAGGAAGCCGCGGCGATGCTGGCTCAAGTCCAGGTCGAGCAGATCAAAGCCGACATTGCGATGAAGCAGGCCGAGCTCGAGCTTCGGCGGGAAGACATGATGCTCAAGCACCAGCGTGAGGTGCAGAAGGCGCAGGAGGACGCGGCACTCCGCCGGGAGGAGATGCGCATGCGCTACCAGCAGGGCGTGGATGTCGCGCAGATCCAAAGGCAGATGGCCGCGGAAGGGAAAAACAGCGATGCAAGCGAGTGAGTACACCGACGAACAGTTGCAGCAGGATATCGAGGCGGCGCGCAACGCTGACGCCGTTCTTTCGCACCCCGTGATGAAAATCGCGGTGGAAATCCTCAAGCGAAGGTATCGTCGTATCTGGGAAGAAACCGACGTCCTGGATGCGGAAACCAGGAACCAGCAGTTCTTCAAGCTGCGGGTGCTGAAGGAAGTGATGGATGAGCTACAGGCCCTGACCGGAAAAGGGGTTGTGGCGAACGTGATCCGCGAGAAACGAAAACGAGGATAAATGGCACAGGACCGAGCGACACAGCAGTCCATGAGCGCGGCGGACGACATCGCGTCCGTGCTCGGCGACGAGCTCGATGGCGATGAAGACGACGAGCAGGAGGGCACCGAGGAGGGCGCCGGCGAAGGGGAAGACCCCGACGAACCAGGCGACGACGAAGAGCCCGAACCCCGTTACACGATCAAGGTCGACGGGGAAGAGAAGGAAGTTCCGGTCTCCGAGCTGGTGCAGGGATACCAGCGGACGGCCGACTACACCCGGAAGACTCAGGCTTTGGCGGCCGAGAGGCGGCGCCTGGCTGATGAGGCCTCCGAGGTGAATGCTGAGAGAGCGCAATACCAGCAAGCTTTGCAGGTTCTTGAAAGACAGATCCTGCCACAGGAGCCCGACTGGAACCGCCTACGGGTGGAGAATCCGATCGAGTTTCCCGAGGTTTGGGCGCAGTATCAGCAGCGAGTGCAGGCGGTGAATGCGATCCGCCAGGAGCAAGAGAAGGTCGCCCAACTTTCTCAGCTCCAATCCAGCGAGCAGTTACAGCGCCACGTCGAGCAGGAAAAGGAACTCTTGACGTCGGCCATTCCGAGCTGGCTGGATGGTTCAGTGGCCTCCAAGGAGAGGACCGCGCTTCTCGAGTTTGGCAAACGTGTCGGGTACTCCGACGAAGAGCTTGCTCAAATCTACGATCATCGCGCGATCGTGCTTCTACGGAACGCGTGGCTGTACGAGCAGGCTCGTACCCGCGGCCCAAAGGCCCAGCAGAAGATTTCACAGGCGAAACCAGCTCCGCCGGGTGCAGGCCGCGGGACAGCCAGAATCGCCGACAACAGACGGGCAACCGACCGCCTCCGAAAGAGCGGACGCGTCGAAGACGCTGCCGCACTGATGACCAAATTCTTCTGAGGAGGCCGATATGGCCGTTGTCACCAACACTTACACCACGTACGACACGAAGGGCATTCGCGAATCCCTGTCGGATGTGATCTACAACATCAGCCCGGAAACCACGCCGTTCGTCCAGACGGCCAAACGCGGCAAGGCCGACGCGGTCTTCTACGAATGGCAGGTTGACTCCCTGGCGGACGCCGACACCACGAACGCCAAGGTCGAAGGCAACGAGGCCGCATATGTGGCCGCGACCGCCACCACCCGGGTCGGCAACTACGTCCAGATTTCGGACAAGACGGCCATCATCAGCGGCACCAACGATGTCGTGAAGAAGGCCGGCCGCAAGTCCGAAATGGCGTACCAGCTCGCCAAGCGCGGCGCCGAACTGAAGCGCGACATTGAGGCGATTGCTGTCTCGAACCAGGCCTGCGTGTCGGGTGGGACCGCCACCGCCCGCAAGACCGGAACGATGGGCGCCTATCTGGCCACGAACGTCAGCAAGGCATCCGACGGGACCAACCCCACCGGGACGACCACCCCGAACGACGCCCGCGGCGACGGCACCACGCGGCAGTGGTCCGAGACCATCCTGAAGGAGGTCATCCTGGCGGCTTACAACAGCGGCGGCGAACCGCGCGTGTTGATGCTCCCGCCCGCCCTGAAACAGTTGACTTCGACGTTCGCCGGCATCGCCGGGACGCGCTTCAACGTCAACGGCGCGAAGGCTGCGACCATCATCGGTGCGGCCGACATTTATGTGTCGGACTTCGGGAACATCTCGGTGGTTCCGAATCGCTTCATGCGCGCATCGGACGCGTTCGTGCTCGATCCCGACTACATCGAGATCGTGTACCTGCGGCCGTTCACGACCGAATCGCTCGCCAAGACCGGTGATGCTGAAAAGCGTCTGATCCTGGCCGAATGGGGTCTCAAGGTTCCGACCGAGAAGGCTCACGGTCTGGCCGCCGATCTGAAGGCCACTGCCTGATCCCCTGAGGGGTGAGGCCTCTGGTGGGGAGTGCTATTCTCCCGCTCCCCACCAGAGCTACTTGGAGGTAATGCTTGACTTTTGACTTTGATCAGGATCTGGCCACGGGGACGAAGACCCTCTTCCATGCGGACGAGGAGAACGACAGTTTCGTGATCGAGACCCAACAGGACATCACCGCGATCCTCGAGGACAACCAGATCGAGTTGAACGAGGTGACCAGCCTGGATCGGTTTGGTGAAGGGAAACGGGTCGCCAGCATCCCTTTGAGCATTTACTGCGACTTACAGAAGAAGGGGATCGTGGAGGACCAAGCGGCGATGCGAAGGTGGCTCAACGATCCGGTTAATAAGGTGTTCCGCACTTTTCGTGGGAAGCTCTGATGCCCTTTGACACATACGCCAATCTGAAGACCGCAATCGCCGAGTGGCTCAATCGCACCGACCTGACTTCGCGCATTCCCGACTTCATCACGTTGGCTGAGGCGGAGTTCAATCGGAAGCTGCGTGTGTCCGCGATGGAGAAGCGATCTACGGCATCCGCTACTGAAAAGTATGTCGCACTGCCGGTGGACTGGTTGGAGGCCCGCAGGGTGTTCACGACGGTAAACGGGAGCCCCCGCCGGCTCGACGTCAAGAGCGCCGACCAGGCTGTGGAGTATTCCGCAACGCACGCTGAGGCTGGTGCCCCCGTGGCCCTCGCCGTAGTTGGGCGCCAACTCGAGATTCTGCCCACGCCCGACCAGGCGTACGTCCTCGAGATGCTGTATTACAGCAAGATTCCTGCCCTGTCCGATTCGAACCCGTCGAACTGGCTCCTGGAAGAGCACCCGGATCTGTACCTGTACGGATCCCTGATGCACTCGGCGCCGTATCTGCAACATGACGAGCGGATCGGGACCTGGGCGAGCAAGTACGACGATATCCGGGGGTCCATTATGTCGGCCGATGAGAAGGCCGTCTACAGCACCTCCACGCTGAAAATGTCCAGTCGGGTTCTGGGATAAGGGAAGGGGAGTTCAATGGCTGCTAAGTACTCTGTGGCGGTTCGAAATGCGATGGGTGACGCACTCACGGCTCAGGCCGCGGGGAGTGCCCTCCTGAGGGTGTACGACAACACATCTTCGGTGCCTGCGGATTGCGCCGCCGGCAACGGGACCAACGTGCTGTTGGCCGAGCTGACGTGCAACGCCACCTTTGCGCCGGCGGCCTCCGCGGGCGTTGTGACGCTGAACGCAATCACGAATGACTCCTCCGCGAACGCCTCGGGGACACTGTCCTATTGGCGCCTCTACAAGGCTGACGGGACAACGTGTGTCGCCCAGGGGTCCGCCGGCTCCACCGGTCAGGACATCAACTTCGGCGTGACCGCCTTTGTCGCCGGCGCGACGATCGCGGTTTCGGGTCTCACGATCACGATCCAGGGGGCCTAATATGGCGTACACCGCCACACTGGTCTCAGCGATTGCGGACAAGACGCCCTCGGTCATTGCGGTGACCATTGAGTATTCCGACGGCAAGGACAAGGTCACGCGCGACTACCGGGTGTCCGAGCCCTCGGCGATCCCGCGGATTGCCCGGGATGCGGTCGCGGAGCTTCAGCGCGAGAAAGAGGTGGCTGCTTACCTGGCGGCCCCCGTTCTCGGCCCTGTGGAACTCCAGGCGAAGACTTTCGAGCCCACCATAGCGGAGCAGCAGGAGCGCACGGTGGACGCCGCCAAGGCCCGCCTGCGGCGTCTCAAGGAGGCCCTCGATCTCGGGCTCATCACACAGGTTCAGTACGACAACCGCCTGTCCACGGTTAAGTCCAGCCTGACCGATGCTGGCATCAACATCATCACATTGCTGAGTCAGTAGGAGGCGGCCGCCCTTGGCGTACGGCTACTACAAAACCCTCACGATAGACCACACCAAGTGCGGGAGTGCGAACTCCTCGGACTTCCCGCTATTGGTGTATCTCACCGACGTGGACCTGAAGACCACGTCGAACGGGGGCTACGTCCAGCACGCCCAGGGGTACGACCTCGCGTTCTTCTCCGACGCAGGGCTCACCACACAACTCAAGCATGAGGTAGTCTCCTACAACGCATCCACGGGCGCGGTGGAGCTGTGGGTGAAAGTGCCAACCCTCTCCTATTCCGCCGACACCTTGGTGTATATGGCGTTCGGGGACGCGGGGATTTCTACCCCTCAGGCGGATGGGGTGAACGTCTGGTCGAGCGCGTACAAGGCGGTGTACCACCTTGCGGAGGCCAGGTCTACCGGCGCCGGGGCGTACAAAGACGCCACTTCAAACGCCAACAACGGCACGCTGACCGACGAGGACAGCGATTGCATCCAGGCCGATGTAAAAATCGGCAAGGGTGTGGATTTTGGTGGGGACGCGACCGACCGAATCGCCGTCGCGGACTCTGCCTCGCTCGACTTCACCAGCGATTTCGCAATCACTGGTTGGGTCCGCGTCAACTCCACCCCTGCCGCGGGGAACTTCTACGGGGTCCTTGGCAAAGGGACCAGCGCCATCCCGTCGAATTTCCTCATCGTCGCGGACAACGGCTACCTGTCCGCCGGCCTGGGACTGGCTGCTGCCGTCTACAATTCCGGCGGATCGGTGGTGGCAACCAAGGTTACGATTTCAGCCAACACGCTGTACTTCTTCTGCGTGAAGTGGGTTGCGGCGACCGGCTCGATCTCCATCTCGATCGACAACGGGACGCCTGCCGCGTCGTCAGGGTCGGGCTACACGGCGAACGCCAATACCGCGAAGCTGACGCTGGGCCACTGGTCTGACGCTGATGCTGCCTACGCCTTCGATGGCTTGCTCGATGAGGTCCGACTCTACTCTGGGGCGTTGTCGGCCGACGAGATCACGGCGCAGTACAACAATCAGAACACCCCTGCCACGTTCTACTCTGTTGGCGCGCGAACGTCGACCTCTTCCGCAACTACGGGATCCGGCGCCCTGACGGTGTCCGCCCCCGCCCCCGCCGGCACGGGCTCGATGCAGATCGCGGGCTCTGGCGCACCGGTCGTCGCCGCCTCGGCCGTCGCTGGCGCCGGTAGTCTCGGGGCCACAGGTTCCGGCGCGGCGGTTGTTGCTGCGCCTGTAGTCGCGGGCACGGGGTCGCACATCAATGGGGCTTCGGGCTCTGGCGCCCTGACCATCCCCGCGCCTGTTGCCGCCGGCACCGGCTCCATCAAGGCCACGGGCTCTGGCGCCCCGGTTGTTGCCGCTCCGGTTGCCGCCGGCGTTGGAACACTCAAGGCCACCGGCTCTGGCGCCGCGGTTGTCGCCGCCTCTGTCGCCGCGGGTGTCGGAACTCTCATGGCCACCGGCTCTGGCGCCCTGACTGTCGCCACCGCGGTCGTCGCCGGCACGGGCGCGCACAATACCGGAATCGCGGGATCGGGCGCTCTGACGGTATCTGCCCCCGTCGCCGCCGGCGCTGGAACGCTCAAGGCCACAGGCTCAGGCGCGCTGGCTGTCGCCGCCCCGACCACCGCCGGCGCCGGGACACTCAAAGTCACAGGCTCTGGCGCCTTGGTTGTCTCCGCCCCGGCCACCGCCGGCATCGGCACCGCCTCCGAGGGTCCTTTGGGCTCGGGTGATTTGGATATCGCGGGGCCTGTTGTTTCGGGCTCGGGGTTCCTGCTGATCACCGGGACGGGCGGTATCTTTGTCGGGCTTCCCACTATCTCCAACACGTATGCGGCCCTGTGGCAAGAGGCCCCCGCTTCAGCTATTGAATCCTGGGCCACCCCGGATTCGCCCGCTGGCGCATGGGTTGAACAGCCCCCCGCGGGCGGCGACTGGGTGAATTAGCCCCCTAAACCTAATCCGAGGGTATTGTGTAGACGCGTGGATTAGAAGGGGGTCTTTTGGCCGACACAACCACCACAGTTCTCTCCCTTGTGAAACCTGAGGTTGGCGCCTCGGATGACACTTGGGGCACGAAAATAAACGCTGACCTGGACGCAATTGACAACCTGCTCGAGCTGGCGGGCGCGGATACGGTCCTGAAGCTGGCGCATGGGGGCACCGGCGCCGCCACCGCCGAGGCCGCCCGTACCAATCTCGGTTTGGGCGCGCTGGCCGTATTGGGGACCTCTCCCGCACTGGTTGACCCCACTTGCACTTCCCTCGCGGCCACGGGCGACGTTTCATCCTCGGGGGGCAAAGGCAACTTCCAGACTGTCGAGAGCGCCGGCCAGGTGTGGTCTAAGGCCACAGGGTTCAAGTTCCCCGACGGTAGCACCCAGGCGACTGCTGCGGGAGCTTTGGCCACCAGGGCGCACACCCAGCAGGGTACTTCCACCACCGCGGCCGCCAACACCCGATACGCGATCACCGCCAACAGTGTGGTCCTCACGCTCCCCGCGAGCCCGGCCAATGGCGACTGGGTCGAGGCCATAGGGCATGGGGTGACGGGCTGCTCCATCGCGCGAAATAGCAAAACGATTGCAGGATTGAGCGAAGACCTGACCTTGGACGTGGACCCCTTCGCGGTCTGCCTGGTGTTTGATTCGACATTGAATGGCTGGAGGTTCGCGGCATGAGTGCTCTGACTCAGTTCGGGGGTAAAGGGCTTCGCTACGAGCGGTTCACCGCGAGCGGCACCTGGGTCTGCCCAGTTGGCGTGTACATGGCCGAGATGTTCCTGGTCGGCGGGGGCGGCTCGGGTGGTGCCAAGTTTACCGGGTACGCGGGCGGGGGCGCCGGGGGGACGGTGGGCCGGCTCAAAGTCCCGGTTGTCCCGGGGACGAGCTATACCGTCACGATTGGGGCGGGGGGCGCGTTGGTCAACGCTGGCGCGGACACCGTTGGGAACGCGGGAGGGGCTACGTCCGTCGCAGGGGGGATCCTCAACCTGTCCGCAGCCGGCGGCGCCGGCGGCGGCATAGGCACCTCGGCACCGGCTGCGGCCACGGGCGGAGGAAGTGCGTGGGCGGAGACGGTCATCGCGGGGGCCAATGGCGGGGCGGCGAGTGCCCTAGGCGCAGCCGGGTCCGCAGCAGGGAACGCAACAGGAGGGGGTGGGTGCTTGAGCGCGGGGGGCAACGGTTCGACCGCCGCGGCTGGTTCCGCTGCCGCAAACTCGGGTGCGGGTGGGGGCGCCACTGTCGGGCCCGCGGCTAACTCGGGCGCCGGCGGTTCTGGTCTGGTCGTAATCAGCTACTAGGAGGGGAATTGCTGCAAGCTCTTCGCTACCCTCCTGGCATGGTTCGGGTGGGCACAGAATATGAAAGCATCGGTCGCTGGCGCGAGGGCAACCTGGTGCGCTGGCACGAAGGCGTTCTGCGCCCTGTCGGTGGTTGGGCTAAGAAATCCCCCTCGCAGCTCACCGGGATCCCGCGGGCACTCCACTCCTGGCGCCAGAACAACTTTCAGGCCAGGCTTGCGGTCGGGACCCACACCAACCTCTACGTCTTCACCGACGGGTCGATGTACGACATCACCCCCGCCGACCTCGCCGCAGGCAAGACTGACACGATTTACGGGTATGGGTACGGCGCCAGGTCGTACTCGAGTTCTTCGTACGGCACCCCCAGGGCGGCCGGCGTTAGCCTGCTCGCGACCAGTTGGACGCTGGACAACTTCGGTGAGTGGCTTGTCGGTTGTCAGGACTACGACGGGCGCCTGTTTGTTTGGAAGAACAACGTAACCGTCCCCGCCGCGGTAGTCACGAACGCACCCACGAACTGCCTGGGCGTGATGGTGACCCCCGAAAGGCACCTTCTGGCCATAGGCCCGGGTGGCGACCGCCGGTCTGTCGCCTGGTCGAGCTCCGAGGACACTGAGCTCTGGACACCCACCGCAACGAACTCGGCAGGAGGTCTGACGCTGGCCACTTCCGAGCGGATTACCGCTTGGAAGCGTGCCCGCGAGTTGAGCCTTTTGTGGACCGAGAACGAGATCCACGCGCTGGTGTACAAGGAGTATCCCTACATCTATGGGAGCCAGAAGATCGCATCAGGCTGCGGGTCGCCCTCTCCGCACGCTGGTGTGGTCCTCGAGGGGGGCGTGGTCTGGATGAGCGCTGAGGGTTTCCACCTGTACGACGGCGCCGTTTCATCGATCCCTTGCACAGTCCACGACGCAATCTTCCGCAACGTCAACAGGGCTCAGTTGACCAAGGTGGTTGCCGGCCAGAACCGCAGGTACAACGAAGTTTGGTGGTTTTATCCGAGCGCGAGCTCATCGGAAAACGACCAGTATGTGATCTGGAACTACCGGGACGATCACTGGGCCACGGGGACCCTCCCGAGGTCCGCCTGGCACGATGCCGGTGTGTATGAGAACCCCTTGGCGATGTCCAGCGACGGCTACCTGTACGAGCACGAATTTGGGTGGACGAACGATGGCACGCCGATCGGCGCCGACCGTTGGATTCGGAGTGGCCCGAATGAGTTGGGTGCTGGCGACCAGGTGATGCGCCTGAATGGCATGATCCCCGATCGCGACTCCTCGGGGGCGACCGCCCTGAAGCTGAGGACTCGCAACTACCCGGAAGATTCATGGAGCTCTTCGGATCTGGTGACGATGACACCGAAGATGGACTTCCGCCTGACCGGGCGGCAGATCGAAGTCGAGATCGTGGGGCAACGTGACGAGGACTGGCGCGTGGGCATCCTGCGCGCTGACGTGCTCGAGGGGGGCCGGCGATGATTCTTCCTTCTCCTCCTGAGAGGTACACCCGCGGGGTCGAGGCCGAGCGCAACCGCGCCATCGCGGCCGCCGACAGGGACAACGTGAAGCGTGGAACTGACATGGACATGGACAGGGGGCGGGTGATCCTGCGGTCGCCCGACGGCGGCCGGTGGGCTCTGAAGGTGGATAACGCAGGGGCGGTGACGGCGGAGGAGGTGGCGTAGATGGGTTCGAGCACAACGACCAGCAATAGCAATAGCAGTAGCAGCAGTTGGGGTTCC
This sequence comes from Armatimonadia bacterium, assembly GCA_039683575.1. Lineage (GTDB taxonomy): Bacteria > Armatimonadota > Zipacnadia > Zipacnadales > UBA11051 > JAJFUB01. The sequence goes on from JBDKRC010000136.1 coordinate 14,024, forward strand.
GGTACGAGTCAGCCTTCGGGTTGGGTTCCTACCGAGATGGAGAATGTCTACAACGACCAGAAGCAGAACCTCAGCTCCTGGAACCCGAACTTCAACAAGCCTGTTGTCGGGTTCAACCCCACCCAGCTTGCCGCGTTCCAACAGGTGCAAAACCTCCAGGGCGCCGGCGCTGGGCAAATCTCTCAAGCGAACCAGGTGTCCGACCGCCTGAGCAACTTCCAGTCGAACGATCTCAACGCAACCACCTTCCAGTTGCCCGAAGGATACCTGACGAAGTATTCGGACTGGATCGAGGAGGGCTTGTCGAAGTACGACTTGCCCAGCCTCGACAGCCTCATCGGTGCTATGGGTAGCGTCCCCCAGGCGCCCACACTCAGTGGGGTCTCGGGTGGCGCCGGCACAAACGTCACGGCGGACCAGATCACCGCAGCGCAGATTGCGCGAGGGGATGTTCGCGACGTCAGCGGCGGGGACACTCTGGCGAATTTCCAGAAGATGCTCGGCGGGATCGACGACACATACTTCCAGGAAGCGCTCGACCCGACACTGAAAGAACTCCAGCGCCAGAAGGACATCGAGCAGCAGCGCAACGGATCGGCCGCGGCGGCCGCCGGCGCATTCGGGGGTAGCCGGCATGGAGTAACCGAAGCCGAGACGAATCGCGCCTGGCTGGACGAGGTCGCAGCCACAACCGGCGACATGAATTTGAAGAAGTTGGCAATGGCGCAGGGTCTGTCCGAAGCGGATCTAGCCCGACAACTCCAGGCCGGCGTGGCCAATCAGGGCGCCGACTTCAATGTCGCGTCGACGAACGCCAACCTGAACCAGCGCACGGGTGAAGCAAACGCTTCTAACAACCTGACCGCAAGCACGACGAACGCGAACATCGCCGCGCAGATGGCCAGCCAGAATGCGTCCCTGCAAGCCCAGGCGCAGATGGCGGCCTACAACGCGCAAGTGCAGGCGATGCAGTCCCGTGCGGGGCTCGCTTCGGATTGGATGCAGACGCGGCTCGGGTACGGCACCCAGCTCTCCGACACGAGAGCGGGGCTGGCTACGGGCGAGGCTGGTCTGATCAACACCGCCGGGATGAATGCTGCCGGCCAGATCAACGACATGGCCCAGTTCAACGAAAACAGCCGAGCGACCGCCGCCGGGATCAACCTCCAAGGCGCCAATCTCGGGCTGCTCACTGGCGACAAAGAGAACGAATGGGGCAGGACCCAGACTGGCCTCCTGGCCGAATCCGGGGCGGCCCAGCAGGCGCAGGCGCAGGCCGAAGCGGACGCGCTGTACCAGAACGAGTGGATGAACGGGGTGCTCCCCCAGATCAAGACCGGGATCCAGATGGACATGCTCGGTCAGATCCCGTACGGAACCACCACCACAGAGAACGGTGGCGGGACGAGCGCGAGCACGAGCACGAGCAAGACCTCCACCCCCTGGTGGCAGACCCTCGCAAACGTGGGGATGCAAGTGGGCGCCGCCGCCCTGAGCGACAAACGCCTGAAGAAGAACATCACCCCGATCAAGTCCGCCCTGGACAAGGTCCGAAAACTCCAGGGTGTCGACTACGACTGGAAGACCGGACAGCCGGCTTCTGGCCTTCTCGCACAGGACGTCCAGAAGGCCCTCCCGCGCGCCATCTCGAGCAAGGGCGGGGCTCTCCACTATGACATGCCGGCGGTCCTCGGGCTCCTGACTGAAGCGGTTAAGGACCTCGATCGGAAAGTGTCCGCACCCAAACCTCGGAGGAAATAGATGCCCAGCTTCACAAACATGAGTATCCCGAACGGGCTCCTATCGCAGGGGCTCTTCGGTGTCCCCTCCACGGGGGGCATGCAGAACATCAAGAAGGCCCCGTCCTTCATGGACGGGATGGGGGACAAGCTCCCAGGGCTCCTGGCTCAGGCGGCGAAGGCTACTGAACCGTCCGCCGAGCAGCAGCCCACGGCTCCCCCCATCAGCCAGTTCCACATGCCGGCTGGCGGTGTGCAGACTGCCGCGGGGCCTCAGGGCCGGCTCGGGTTTGACGGTGTGCTCCAGAAGTATTTGGCGATGATGGGTGGCTCCCAAGGGCAACCTCTCGCGCAGATGGCCGGTGGCCTGAACAGGAGGGGATGATGAGGTCCTACCAGGACGTGATGACTCAACAGGGAGCCGCGGGCGGATGGGGCCGCGGCGGTGCTCAGATGCAGGCGGTTTCGGCGAAGCCCACCGGTCTCTTGGATGAGCAGCAGGCGACGCAGCAAGCCCAGGCGCAGATGCAGGTAGCCGGGGGCGCAACCCCACGGCCGATCCAGCAGATGCAGTCGGATATGGGCGCGCCGCCTCCCGGGCTGTTGCAGGCGCAACCCCCTCCGCAGGAAGTGCATGCGCAGCAGATGATGCAGCAGCAGGCACAACAGGCGCAGATGCAGGAGCAGGAGCGGATTCAGCGGCAGGCGCAAATCCAGGCGCAGGGGGCCGCGCAGCAAGCGCAGATGCAAGCGCCTTCCCAAGTCCCCACCGCACCCCTCGGGATGCCCGGGAACGCGCCAGCACAGCGTCCCTACGCCCAGGAGATCAGCCAGGCGCCGCAGATTCAGGCGCCGGTGGAGTTGGGGTATCAGCAGGCGACCAGCCCGTTCAGGTCGCGCGGTGAGTTGCGGAGGTTCTAAATGGCTAACATCTTCAAGAAAATTGGCAGCGGGCTCCTGGGCGGCTTGGACAAGGCCGCCGCGGGTCTATTGCCGCTGGGGCTTGAGGAGGACATCCAGGAAGGCGACATCTCACCCCAGCAGAAGCGAGCCATGCGTGCAGCCCTTCTCAGCTCGATCGGTGCGGCCATCGGCAACCAGCGACCCGAGATGGCGATCCCGATGTACATCCAGCGTGCGGCTCCCGCAGTGGCTGCTCGCCAGCAACAGAGGAAGGTGACAACCACCAACGAGCAACTGCGTGCGGCTATGGCCCAGATTGCCCCGGACGACCCGCAGAAGCACATGAAGCGCGCACAGATCTTCTCGGAAGCAGGCCTCGACAAGCTGGCGACCTTCAGCCTCAAGATGCACGAAGCCGGCACGACCGAAGCCCCGAAGGCTACCGGCGGACCCCAGGAGGTCATGATTGGTGGGCAGAAGGTGCTCATCCAGCCGATGAGTGACGGCACATTCAAGAGGCACGAAGGGGTCTCCAGCGTGCCGAAGTATACCCCGGTGGATCAGGGCGGGCAAATCTCCTACATTGATCCTACAAACCCGGGCGCAGCCCCGGCGGCTACCCTGCCGAAGTCGATGACTCCGGGTGAGTCTGGGACCCTCGGTCAGCGTCAGGAGGAGTTCCGCAAGACCTTCCCTCTCCAGCAGGGCCAGCTCGCCGTATCCCAGGGACAGCTCGGAGTTGCACAGCAGAATGCAAGAACGTCTCAGGGGCACCTTTCGCTCTCGCAGGGTATGTTCCCCCACCAGATTGCGCAGATGGATGCGAACGCCTCCAAGGCGCGCACAGACCAGGGCGCGACCAGGATGAGCATGGGGGTGCAGGCGCAGTCCCAGTTCACCGGCATGCGTGACGCTCTCGACACCGTCCGCCAGCTCAAGTCGATCATCTCGGGCGACCCGGCGACAGGCCGGCCCGGGACAGGCCCCGTCATCGACCCGACTTCGAAGGACTACGTCAGGCTTCAGGCACTGAAGAACCACTTGACGATGACCATGAAAGAGGTCTACAAGCTCGGTGCCCTCCAGCAGCCTGAAATCGCCATGATGGAGAAGCTGATCAACGACCCGACATCGTTTAAGATCGCCGGTCGCGAGATGCTGAACCCGGGCGCGCTGGCCCAGAACCTCACCGAGATTGAAGGCATCATCTCCCGGGCTGCAACGAACCAGTCCGTTATGTACGGGTTCGATCCGCAGGCGGTGCTGAACCCCGACTATGGCAAGGCCCGCGAACTCCTGAGGCCCCCGCCGTCTGGTGGCGCGGGTGGCGGCCGGGTTCGGTCTGTTCTGCAACCTGATGGCTCCTGGCGCCAGGAAAGGTACTAAACGATGAGCGAGCGAGTGTACGTCGTTGGCGGCGAAGAGTTCGTCATCCCTGACAGTGTCCCCGCGGACGTAGCTCTTCGTGCGTTCAAGCAGAAGTTCCCGCAGGCCCCTGTGCCGCCGGATCTGGCCCAGGCCGCCCCATCCGCAGTTCAAAGGCCCGAATTCGCCCAGCCCGGAGGCCACCAGGCGCTCGGGCGGTCGATGTTCCAAGGCGCCACGATGGGCTGGGGCGACGAAGCAATCGCCGGTGTGCGAACGCTCATGAACGACCGACCGTACGCTGCGAATCTTGAAGAAGAGCGCAAGCGGATGGAGGGACTCAGCCAGCAGTTCCCGAAGACGAGCATGGCCGGGACGGCTGCTGGCGCCCTCGGGACCGCAGGTTTGACCGCTGGTATCGGAAACGTCCCCCGTGCCGCCGGCATGGCGCGGGCTATGTTCCAAGGCGCGGGCGTTGGCGCCGGCTATGGCGCGATCGCTGGCGCCGGCGATGCCACAGAGAACAGGGCCAGGGGTGCGGCCGAGGGTGCCGCATTCGGTGGCGCTCTCGGGCTCGCGGCGCCGCCGATTACCGCCACCGCCCGGGGGCTGACTCAACTGATCGGGGACGCCGCCCCGAAGGCGGGCAACTTCCTCTCGAAAGTCATCCCCAACCTGACCGCTCCGAAGGACAGGCCGAACCAGATAATCGCCGAGAAGATGCTGGCGGATGGGCTGACACCGAACGATCTGCTCTCCCGCGCGCGCCAGTGGATGGGCACCGGCAAGCCGGTCAAGCTCGCTGACGTTGGCGGCGCCAACATGACCAAACTCAGTGACACTGCCCTCCTCCTACCCAGCAACGGGAAGACGCAGGCGGTTGAAGCGCTCGCAGAGAGGGGCGCCGGCCAGAGCGGGCGCATCGCAGGCGATATCTCGACCGCGGTGGGTGGCGCCGTCGATCGCTACTCGGCATCCGCCGGGTTTGGCGTTGCGAAGAAGGCGGCCGGCCCGCTCTACGACCGAGCGTTCATGGGCGCCCCGATGGTGGACGACCCGAAGATAAACAGCTTCCTAACGCGGCCGGCGTTCCGTGCGGCCTACCAGATGGCGAAGAACACCTTGGCGAATGCCGGTGAGGCACTTCCCCAGGTTTTCGGCCCAGACGGGAAGTTGATCGGCGTCAGGCCCAGCTTGGAAACGCTCGACCACATCAAGAAGGGCCTCGACGACATCATCCTGAACCATACCTGGGGTGCCGCCGGCAAGTCGGGAAGGACCACATACATCAGCAAACTGAAGGAAGCCCGCAACGAGTTTGTCGCTCACCTGGATAGCCTGTACCCTGAGTACGCTGCTGCGCGCCAGACCTACGCGGGACCCGCGGCGATGGACACTGCGATGCGGGAGGGCGCCGAGGCGTCACTCAGCGACGTGCGCGAGGTCCACAAAACGCTCATGAACTACCGCACCAACAGCGAGAAGAATGCCTTCCGAGACGGTGTTGTGGACTCGATCCTTCGCAATCTGCGCAACGCCAAGGACTCCGCAAACGGGGTGGCGCGGGTGTTTGGTAGTCCCGAACAGCGCGCAATCTTGAAGGAAGTTGTCGGAGGGGGGCCGGCATTCGACGCTCTCGAGCAGTCCATGCTGGCCGAGCGGGCGATGCATCGCACGAACAACACGGTCATGGGGAACAGCGCCACCGCCGGCAGGCTCACGGGTGTGGCCGATCTCGCATCCGGGGGAGGAGTCAACCCCGGGATCGTACAGGGGGGCGCCGTCCCTTGGGCTCTGTCTGAGGGGATGAAGCGGCTTTTGAATCGCAGCAGGAGCATGAACGCAGGCGGAATCGTCAAGAACCTGCTCACCGATGATGCAGAAACGGCTGCAAACGGCCTCCGCGGGTACTATGAGGCTATGCAGAAAAGGGGTCGAAAGCCTCGGGTTCTGCCAGGAGCGCTCGGCATCGCAGGAGGTTTGCTATCCCAATAAAATTCACCCGCAAGGATCTGGTGGACGACATCACGAAGGCCATCTCCGCGATGGAGGGATTCGGGGTTGCACTGTCTTTATCGACCCGAAACGCGAACCCGGGCAACATCCGTTCTTGGAAAAAAGAGGGGATCGCGTACCCCACCCGCAAGGGCTTCGTCAACTTCATGGCGTGGGCGCATGGGGACAAGATGCTGGCCGAGAACGAAGGCTGGCGGGTCCTGAAAACGCTTGTGCATTTGTACTTGGACGGTCGCTACACCGGTGGCAAGTCGCCTTCGCTGAACCAGATGTTCGCCAAGTACGCTCCCGATTCGGATGGGAATCATTCAGCGGCGTACGCCGCATTTGTGGCAAAGCGGGTAGGGGTGCTCGCAGAAAAGCCACTGGCTGACTATTTGGTCGACGAAGGGGTCTAGCCCCGGGGCGGCCAGCTTTGGGTGGGGGACAAGGTAAGGAGCTTTTAGTATGCCAACAAACGAACGTGTGAACCCGCCTCAGCCGACTGAGCAAAGGTACAGCCTGGATCGGCTGTATGTGACGCCCCGGCTGACCAGGGCTATCTACCAGGAGAGGTATCAGGAGCAAGCTCCCCCTTTCGATCCCGAACGTCGAATTCAGCGTTGGTTCTTCACCGATGTCTTGGAAGGCTCTGAAGACCCAGCCAACGAGCTTGTGCAGTTCACGGTGTGGGATGGCAAGTTCAAGAGCTACACCTGTTCCCGGCTCCATGCTTCGACCCCGAACCTGCCAGGCGCTCTCGTTTGGCCGAAGTATGAGAACCCCGAGACGACCTCGGCCTGCCTCTACGGCCCGATCAGCGAGGTCGAAAACGGATTCGCCCCCCTGAGCGGCCGCCTGCTCGTAGACCCGGCGAAGGCCAAAGCGGTTCTGGATGAGATCAACAAAGACCTCGGCACCAAATACACGATGAGCTACCCCGCCGATCCCTGGCCCTGGAAGATCGTCTGGGGGACCGAGACCCGCAGGAGCATCAACTTCGTCCAAGACAACGAGACGATAGGCGCCTCCCCCCTCCTCGACGACCGGTTCAAGAATGGTGTCGGCTCGCCCGGTAAGTGGGTCAAGTCGGATTCGGGCGGACCCCAGTTTATCGCCGACACGCCCCCGACAGGTGAGTCCGACCTCCGCCCCGAGGTCCCGATGGTTGTGCGCCCGCTGCTGCCGAACGAGCGGATAGAGTCGGGCTTCGGCGGGCTCCTCCACATCGTCCGTACCGACCTGTCCCAGGACGAACCAGGCCCGGGCACAGGCGCGCTTACGGTCGCCCAGGACACCCGGCTGAAAGCCGTCGCCACAAAGCTCGGAGTGGGGGACTGACTCATGTCCACCACACCCCAACCGAACAACACCTCAGTCATCGCCTCGGTGATTGCGCAAGCAATCACTCAGGCGATGACTAGCCAAACCAGCTTCTCGCAGGCCACTTCGGCGCAAGTCCTCGCGCTCCTCAACCGAGCTTCCGAGGACATCAAATCTGCGAGCGCTTTGCTTGAGGGGGATACGGCCGTGGTGAACGCGCCGGCAACCCCTCAAGCAGAGGCAGCACCCACACCCGCCAAGACTGGATTCTGGGCGAAGGTGGGATCGGTCGCCAAGAAGTTAGTCCCGTACGCCGGCGTTGCGGCCGCGCTCGGGCTCACCGGCGGGGCCGCGGCCGCCTGGATACCCGAGGTCATCAACGTCCTCGCGAGTCCAACCGGCGCCGGCACGGTGCTCGGCACCGGCCTGGCTGCGGGCGCCGCAATCGTCAAAGCGCGCGAGGAGTTCAAAGCCCCCGCGCCCACACTCTCAATCAAGTAGGAGACGGCAGTGATCAAGCTGAACTTGCGTAAAGGCGACTCTACCTGGCGCCACGGGGACCGGCCGATATGGTCCGAAGACGGCGTCGAGCTGTCCGAGGATCAAGTCGCGGCCCGGTTCAGCGTTCCCGATGCAAGGATCCTCTTCCTCATCTGTGGGTTCCGCGTCAAGAAAGCGGGCACCGCCTACCGAGCGATCGCCTACTCAGCCCCCAAGTACACCGAGATTGTCGAAGTCTGGTGGCCTGGGGGCCAATGGGCGGGCTCTTTCCCGTTTGCGCGCATGCGCGCTAAGAAGTCGGGTGACCTGTTCGCCGCCGCCATCAGACGGGTCTTCGACCGGTGCGCGCATATGCCCTACCGGGTTGACGTGCAAGCGCACTCCCTCGGCGCGAGGGTTGCCCTCCGGGCCGCCCTGTCAGTCTACTTCGACCTGATCCTTCTGGCGGCACCGGCAGTCGACAATGAAGCCCTGAGCCCCGGGGGCGAGTTCGGATGTGTCGACGCGGGCAGGATCGCCGTCTGTTGGTCGATCCACGACCCGGTGTCTTTCGGGTACAAGCTCGCCAGCATGGACAACATGCTCGGCGTGACCGGGGCTGAACCGGCGGCGGATCTGCCACCGTTCGTGACCCTTCACGACTTCAGCCACCTCGACGACCACAGCGGATACCAGGTCGATCCCAAGTACTTCGAACTCTGGGATCGTCTCGTGAATGGGGTGCAATACGGGGTGGAAGATGGCCGAAGTTGATACCAGCACCCAGCTCGCGACACTCGACCTGCGGATGACCCACCTCGAGGGGGTCCTTGGGGCGGAACAGCTCCACGCGCATGCTCTCCTCCTCGAGAGGGTATCGACCATCCTCCAGACGGTGACCGTACGTCTCGACGGGGTGGAGGAGACATTGAAAGGGCACCAGTCCACGATTGACCAGGCCCGCGGGATCAGGGCTGGATCGTTCGCTATCGCCGGCGCCCTTGGGGTGATCGGGACTTGGATTGTGGAGGCATTCCGAAAATGAGTTCGCCCTTCGACCTGTTCAGTGGTGTGCCAAAGGAACTAATCCCTTTCCTGCTGGGAGCCTCCGAGAAGGCCAGCAAGAAGCTCGACAATGCGTTGCGGATCCTGAAGGAAAACAAGAAAGGCCCCCTGGATGCTCTCCAGAGGGCCTTGGAAAACGGTGATTACCTGCCAGGTCTAGGCGGCCTGGGACTCGGTCTCGGGGCGTACTCGAGTCAACGGCCCAAGTCCCGCGACTGATGCGACCTTCGGGGTAGGCCGGCCCCCGTTATCGGTGCGGGTCACCTGAGCGAAACCGTCGCCGACCAAGGGGACATTCTCGGCCGGGTCGTACGACACCCCCTTCGGCGGCCCAGGGAATGCGTTCCTGCGCGCCCACACCGACGGCTTCTGGTTGGCGAGCATCCGCGCCTCCACCGCCGCGGATGTCGCCGCCGCTTCCTCCTCCGCCGTCTGAGGGGGCCTCGCCACCTCACCAACAGCCCTGTCGTACTTGAGCAAATCGTCCAAGTCGGTGCGGCCGGTCTCCTCGAAATGGATCAAAGCCTGGACGTTGAAGATCGCCGCGGCCAGGTGGTCCTCGTCGCGCATCCCCATGCGGTAATTGTTCAGATGCCGCAGCGCACTGTCCACGAGCGAAGAGAACGGAATCCCCTTCTCCCAGTTGTGATCGCCGTATTTTGCACCGCCCTTCTCCATCCACTTGGCCTCCCTCTTCAGCATGAAAGGGCTGATGAGGTCGTACCGGCCCTTGCCAGCGGACATGTCCCGCACGGCTCCTGTGCCGAAGCTCCTTCTCTCGCCCGAATCCTTCAGTTCAAAACCCATGATTGCTCCTTGTGAATTTTCATCCCAACTGCTGAAAAACAACTACTGGATGGCACTCCCGGCGAATTCGCTCGCGGTCGCGGCCAGCCCCACAAAACCCATCCGCCCGGTCGCGCTCGAGCGGAAACGCTTGAACCCTCGGTCCTCTAACGCTTGCGAGAACCTCTTCATGCTGCCGGCGCTCTCACCGTTCGCATCACACCACCGACTCCACGCTTCGTAGAGTGCTTGCACTTCCACACGCGCTGAGTCGCTGGTGCACTCACGAACGAACCGACCGATCGGGTCGTTCCTCTCCATGTACTCTTCCGATGCAGCCAGCACGACCTTCGGGGGGCGCAAGCCGCCTGAATACCAGTCCTTGGCGCCCCGGATCGCCCACCACAGGATGGCCGGCGACTCCGCCCTCAGGGTGTCCATCAAGCTGGTGTTCGGGACAGCCGGCTTGAAGATGAACGGAAGCAAATGAAACCTGCGCTTGACGGCGTCGTCGACGCGGGCAAGTTTGGGTTTGGCGTTGCCGACCAGAGCCAGCTTGAACTCGGGAACGTACTCGAACTCATCCTGGTAGAGGAAGCGCGCCGTGACGCGATCCCCGCCGGTTAAGCTCTTGATGCGTCCCTCGTCCCAGGTCTGGCCTTCGCGGATCTCGGAAGCCATGACCATCCGGCTCCCGGCGAGAGCAGCCAGTTCGGTCGGGTGGCGGGAGAACTCGGAAGCGACGAAGACATCCATCGAAGCCGTCCTGGCGTACTGCCCCATCAGGTGCTCAAGCACCCCGAGGAAGGTCGACTTGCCGTTCCCGCCAGGCCCCCACATGTACCAGAGCGAATGCTCGTCGGTGCGCCCTGTGAGGAAGTAGCCGGCCAGCCTCTGAAGGTATGCGACATAGTCCATGTCGCCCTGAGCGACATCCTTCAGGAATCGGATCCAGGTCGGGCAGTCCTCCATCCTGGGGACGACCGCGGTTTGCCGGGTCATGTAGAGCTGCGGGTCGGCCGGAAGCATCACACCGCTGGGGAGGTCGACGATCCCCGCCGGTGTACCGAGTAGGTCCCGGTGCGTATTGAGCTTCTGTGAGCTGATGCGGAGCCGGCGGTCGTTCCGGCAGAGGACCTCGCACGCTTGAATCTGGCGCTGGCTCGAGAGCCCCTTGGCGATGCTCAGGAATTTGGCCTGTTCGGCGGGGGTCAGCCCCATGCGAGCGACCTTGTTCGCCGCAGTGACACACACCCCGCGGATGAGCCCGGGCACTGCCGCATCCAGGTCGTCACGCCAGGTCACCCCATCCCAGCCAAGCCA